>CAVKXR010000010.1:0-21873 GCA_963660275.1 Oscillospiraceae bacterium | reverse complement strand
GCATCCTGGGGCTGGAGAAGGTCCCAAGGGTTTGGCTGTTCGCCAATTAAAGCGGCACGCGAGCTGGGTTCAGAACGTCGTGAGACAGTTCGGTCCCTATCCGGTGTGGGCGCACGAGACTTGAGGGAACCTGTCCTTAGTACGAGAGGACCGGGACGGACGCACCTCTGGTGTACCGGCTGTCGCGCCAGCGGCACCGCCGGGTAGCCATGTGCGGATCGGAGAAACGCTGAAAGCATCTAAGCGTGAAGCCGTTCCCGAGATTAGGTCTCGCGGGGGCAACCCCCTGAAGGGCCGTCAGAGACGATGACGTCGATAGGCCGCAGGTGTAAGCGCGGCGACGCGTTGAGCCGAGCGGTACTAATAGCCCGTGAGGCTTTTCCTTTATTTCCGCGACGTGGCTTTTGCCGCGCGTGGGCAGCCCGGCGCCTCGAGGCGCCCAGCGGAGCCGAGCCTCCCGCGTTCCACTTTTCCCCGCTTTCCCGCTGTCAGGGATTTGAAGTTTCGGCGGTCACCGACGGAGGGTCATACCCGTTCCCATTCCGAACACGGAAGTCAAGCCTCCTGTCGCCGATGGTACCTGGCCTCCGGGCCCGGGAGAGTAGGTCGCCGCCGGATCCGCGGGGTCCCCGATCAAGGTCGGGGACCCCTTCCTTTTTTAAACGGATGATGCTATAAAAGGAACAGCTTTCTGTGCTACCGAAAGCTCTCGCATATTGTGGAAAATATCTTTGGAATATGGAAGCAAGAGACGGATTTTAGTCGTCAAGTAAATCTTTCTGATCTGTCTCAAAATAGTGGACGTGCGCCTCTCGCCGGAGAGCCGTGACTCGCCTGTCCTTTTCGTGGTAGAAAAGCGACAAGCTAGAAACTTGGCCATTCCTGGAATTCATCTTCCGGATTTTTTTTTGCTTTTCCGAGAGGATTCGATTTACTTGACGATGAGAAATCGGCGTATAGGTCAAATTGCAGGATGATTTTCACACGATACCATTCAATAGGTCAAATTGCAGGATGTTTTTTCCCTGGATAAAGCGCGGAGGTTGATTCCGTTGTCGGGCCGGATCCGTGAGCGATGCGAAAGGTATTTTCTGCGCTTCTTCTATGTGACAGGCGTATTTTTCAGCGCCAGGAAAAAACCGGATATGAACCGTTTCCGACTGCCTGCCGTCATCCCGCTGTGAGCGTTCAGGTTCTTCTTCAGGTCCGCGAACGTTCCCTCGATCTTGTTGTTGGTGTTCGGCATCCCCCTGCACACGGCATGCCGATACGTAAACAGATACGGGAGGAAGAAGTCCACGCTCCGCATCGCCGTGCGGAGCTTCTTGTGCGTAAAGCGCCGCCTGCCAGTCACCGACGAGACCGAGCGCCTGTCGAGCGTCTCTTTCCACCTGTCCTTCCAGTCTCCATAGAGCGCCATGAAGTCCTCCTCCGAATGCCTGACGATTCCGTCCACGAGCGACTTCAGTTCCCTGGCGGCGAGGAGTCGCGGGCTCAGGGTCAGATAGCGCCTGACTATCTGCTTCATGTGGAACTGGCACATCTGGAGGCTGTATCTGCCTTCCAGCGCCATGAAGAGAGGCCTGATGCCGTCGAGGATTATGCCGTCTATCCTGTAGCCCCGGGCTTCGATCGACCTGACGGCGTCGAGATAGTCGCCGACCCGCTCGTGGTTGATGAAGGAAAGATACAGGGGCCTGCCGGAGGCGTTGTCGATGGCGACAAGTATGCCCGCGTTGCGCCCCCAGTATGTCGCGTCGATGTTTACGAAGCCTCCGCCGGCAAGCCGGGGATGTTCCCAGTTCCTGACCACCTTTCGAAGCCGCCGTTTGACGGTGGACTCGCTTGTACCGAGGCTTTCGGCCATCTCGGATATGGTCTGCTTCCTGCCCGAATACATTTCCCACAGGCCAGACTCGGAGATGGTTCTCGCGTTGCGGAACTGACGCCCGCATTCTCTGCAGACATACAGCTGGACGCCGTTTCGCCTGCCGTTCTTCGCCACCCTGGACGAGCGGCACACAGGGCAAAGTACCTTATACATATTGGTCCTTTTGTGGATAGCTTGAAGGCCGTAAATATAAGGCGACAGGCGCCTTGCGCCGCAAATCATCCTGCAAAATGACCTATAGAGGCACCCTGCGCGACGAAAAACGGCCCAAGATATCTTGAGCCGTGTATTTCATTGTCGTGCAAAGACTTGACTGCGTTTTTATCCTGCAATTTGACCTATAAGTCGAGAAATCACGAATTTTTAGATGTGACCATTATTCAAACATCCCGCTCATTAAACTTGAGAAAAATTCGATACATCAGATTTAGTTGTTTTTGCAACTCTTGTTCAGACTCTGTAGAATCGCAGCGAATCGAAATGTGCGAAGCCAATTGATCAATATCAATTTTCTCTGTAATGATCTCGTTAATTTTCGGCAATTTAACTTCGATGTTTGCACATAAAAATTTCAATGGGATTTTTTCTGAATTTACTTCTTTTGAAAATTGTATTGCTCTTTTGACATCACTTAAAGTGAGAACTTTGTTTTCTGATTTATTATAGCGAAGGACAAAGGATACATGAAAATTTCTAGGATGCTCAGTTTCTTCATCAGAGTTTATCACCAAGTAGTTTAGAAAATATGGCTTGGGGCAACCTTTACCAAAGATTTCCGTATTGTTAAAAAACAACCCTTCATTGTTCCAGTAAAGGTTGTAACACCGATCTAGTATGTTATCTTTGTTCTTTGATACGAGGGGATAACGGACTGCACATTCGTCAATGAAATTGCCAAATGTGTTTATGACTTGTTGGATATTCATAGATACTCCTTGAGTTCTTGTTTGATGAGCTTGTATTAGGAATGTATAAAAAAAAACAGCTTGTCAATAGGGTTTGAAAATTTCCCACATTTTTTCGACTTTCAACGTATTGGCCAAATTGCAGGCTAGCTTTTCTTTTTCTTCTTGCAAAAATAATCTATAGAGGCACTCTGTGCGACGAAATTCTATTTTCCCGGTGCTTTCGGCGGTGTGAGGAGGCTCTTACTCTTTTTCTCTTTGGGCCTTGAGTTGTTTCAGTTCCTGCAGGCGGTCGGCGAGCTTTTTTTCCCGGCCATATTCGGTCGGGATGTAGATTTCGGTTCCGGCGAGTTCTTTCGGGAGATGTTCCTGCGCGGAATAGGCGCCGGGGCTGTCGTGGTCGTAGCGGTAGCCGTTGCCGTAGCCGAGCTGTTCCCCGACCTTTGTCACGGAATTTCTAAAGGCCTTTGGCACGGGGAGAGTCCCTGTCCGCTTGATTATCGCGTCCGCTTTCATCCCGGCGAGCTCCACGCTGTTGCTTTTCGGGGCGAGCGAAAGGTAGATGGCCACTTCGTCTAATCCGATGAGGCCTTCCGGAACGCCCATGAAATCGAAAGCTTCCCTTGCCGCTGTCGCGAGCAGGAGCGCGTTCGGGTCGGCAAGTCCAATGTCTTCCATCGCCATTCGAATCAGCCGCCGGAGAATGAACCGCGGATCTTCGCCGCCCTGGAGCATCCGGTGCAGCCAATAGACCGCCGCGTCGGGGTCGCTTCCGCGGATGGACTTGTGCAGCGCGGAAATCAGGTTGTAATGTTCCTCGCTCGATTTGTCGTAGCGGAGCGGCTTCTTGAACTGGATTTCTTCGAGAAGCGCGTTGTCGATCGTGTGCCGCGTTCCCAGGTTCTTGGCAATCCATTCGATTTGGTTCAAGAGGAATCGGGCGTCGCCATCGGCCTGCGAAACGAGCTTCTGGAGAGTTTCCTCGGAAATTTCAACGTCCCGGAGCAGAAGTCCGCGGGGATGTTCCTTGAGCGCGAGCCTTGCGAGGCGGGAGAGGTCTTCGGGCGAAAGGGGCGCAAACAGGATGAGCTGGCAGCGGGAAAGGAGCGCGGAATTGACTTCGAATCCCGGATTTTCCGTTGTCGCGCCGATGAGCGTGACCGTTCCGTCTTCGACAGCCTTGAGGAGGGCGTCCTGCTGGCTCTTGTTGAATCGATGGATCTCGTCGATGAAGAGGATCGTGCCGCGGCCCAGATCCTCGTAGGTTTTCGCTTCGGAGAGGACCGACTTGATTTCCTTGACGCCGCATTCCACGGCGGAGAGCGCGACAAAGCGCTTTTTCGTGTGCAGGCGGATGACGTTCGCGAGGCTTGTCTTGCCGCAGCCCGGAGGCCCCCAGAAAATCATGCTGGGAACGTTGTCGCTTTCGACGCTTTGGCGGAGCATGCTGCGGTCGCCGAGGATCTTGTTCTGACCCAGGAATTCTTCGAGGGACGTGGGTCGGAGCCTTTCGGCAAGCGGTTTTGCGATGGATTCGGTCATGGATTGGCACAATATAGCATTTCAAAAATCCTACTGGAATGCTTGACATTTTTGGCGAAATTTTGCAGGGAAAAACCTCCCATTTCGGTACTTTTGACCCTTTCGGGTGCACATACGGAGACTTATTTCTATCTTTTCCCGTGACATTTACGAGGTATCGTTCTATGGCAGTCGAAGCCCAAGAAGCCAGTTTTTTTACAACGAAACTTGACTTCATCGTCAACTGGGGACGAAAAAATTCCCTGTGGCCGTTTCCCTACGGAACGGCTTGTTGCGCGATCGAATTCATGAGTACGGAAACGAGTCCCTATGACCTTTCGCGTATCGGTTCCGAATATGTCCGCTTTACGCCGCGCCAGTCCGACGTGCTGGCTGTCCAGGGGACAATCACCTACAAACAGGCTCCGATTCTCAAGCGTATCTACGAGCAGATCGCCGAGCCGAAATGGGTTATCGCGATGGGGGCGTGCGCGACTTCCGGCGGCGTCTATGACTGCTACTGTACGGTGCCGGGTATCGACAACATCATCCCGGTGGACGTCTATATCGGCGGTTGCCCGAGCCGTCCCGAAGCCTTCTTCGACGCGATGTTCGATATCCAGAAGAAGCTTTCCGACGAATCCTACATGAAGGAACGGAAGGAACGCGTCCGGGAACAGGTGGAGCTTTTGCGGGCGAAGACCGCCGAGGCGAAGCGCGAACTTGCCGAATATTCTCACGAAAAAGCCGAAGAAATCAAGGAAAAGGCGAATCATCTCAAGGATTCCGTTATCCGCAAGGCTGAATTTTGGAAGGAGAATCCGTAATGGTCGCATCCGATAATGTAAAGGAGCCGATTGTCGCAACCCCGGAAGCGCGCAAGGCTTTTGAAGAATCCGTCTTGAAGGACCTCGAAAAGTGGGGAGCCTCCCGTTCTGAAAAGAATCCGTGGGGACTTGCCGTCGTCGTCGGGCGTGAAAATTTGCACGATGTCGTCGCGTTTGTTCGGGACGAACTGAAGCTCAACATGCTTCTCGATATCGTCGGAATCGATTATCTCGGGATGAAAGATTACGCCGGACCTCGGTTTGCGGTCGAGTATGTTCTGAAAAGCGTTTACGATCCGGCTCGTCGCCTGGTGGTGAAGGTTCTTGCCGAAGAAGCCGACCTGAACGTTCCGACGATTTCGGATCTGTATCCGATTGCGAACTGGCAGGAACGCGAAGTCTATGACCAGTTCGGGGTGAACTTTGTCGGCCACCCGGACCTTCGCCGTTTGCTGAACCACGTGGAATTTGTGGGACATCCGCTGCGGAAGGATTACCCGGCGCATCGCCGCCAGTGGCTTTCGACGAACGACTATCTGTATCCGGCGCTCGAAAAGCGTCTGGAATCCAAGGGCTACCGCATTCTGGAACGCCCGAAGGAAATCTTGCCGAACGAAGTTGAATATTTGACAGGGAGCATCAGAAAATGAAGGTTCTCACTCCTGAAGGCGAAGAAAAGAACTTGATGGTGCTGAACATCGGTCCGTCGCACGGTGCGACGCACGGATGCTTGCGCTACATTACGGCTCTCGACGGCGAAAACATCGCGGCATCTGTCGGAGAAATCGGTTACCTGCACCGCGGGTTCGAGAAAATGGCGGAACGCGGAACGTGGCAGCAAGTCTTGCCCTTGACCGACCGTCTCGACTACTGCTCCGCGATGATGAACAATTTTGCCTACTGTCGCGCCGCGGAACAGATGCTCGGCATCGAAATCCCGGAACGCGCCAAGGTCCTCCGCGTCATCGTGAACGAGCTTTCCCGCATCGCGGACCATTTCATCTGTGTCGCTGCCGCTGCGCAGGACCTCGGCTCCACGACCGGATTCTTCTACCTGTTCGATTCCCGCGAAATGACGATGCGCATCTGGGAAAAGCTGACCGGAGCGCGCCTCACGAACAGCTACGGACGAATCGGCGGGCTTTACCGCGATACATACGAAGGCTTTGAAGAGGACGTTCTCGCCGTCTGCAAGCAGGTCGGTAAAAATTTGAAGGATGTCCATGCGTGCTTTGACCGGAACCGTATCTTCCTCGATCGTACAGTCGATGTGGCGAAGATTTCCGGCGAAAGGGCGATTGCCTGGGGCTGGACCGGACCGTGTCTCCGCGCGACGGGCGTCGCGAGCGACCTGCGAAAGGACGAACCGTATTGGGATTATGAAACCTACGACTGGAACGTGGTGACGGGAACCCACGGCGACGTCTTTGACAGGCTCATGGTGCGCCTCGCCGAAGCGGAAGAATCCGTGAAGATCATCCGCCAGGCGCTGAAGCGTCTCGCTCCGGGATCTGTGAGCGTCGAAGATCCGCGTATCCGGATTCCGTCGCACGAACGTGTCTATCAGGATATGGAAGCCTTGGCCGGAAGGTTCAAGAGCGTCTTCGAAGGCATTCGGATTCCTGCGGGCGAATACTATTCCGGATCCGAGACGGCAAACGGGGAACTTGGCTTTACGCTGGTTTCCGACGGTTCCGGCCATCCGTGGCGGGTCAAGGTCCGTCCGCCTTGCTTTACGCAGTTTGCGGCTTTCCACGAACTTGTCGAAGGCGGCATGATTGCGGATTCCATCGCTTGCCTGTCGAGCATCAACATTATCGCGGGAGAATTGGACAGATGAGTCACGTTAAAGGCGCCATTCACGACGTTGCCAATAATACGCTTGCCTATACCCACGGTCCGATTCCTGTCGAGACCCTGCCGTCTCCGGCAGACCAGTTTGGGCATGCGAACCCGATACAGGCGCAACCATCCTGGGGGGAAATCGCTCCGCTCCTGGAAACTCCCGCCATCAAGGAACGCGTCTCGGACCTGCTTTCCCGCTATCCGGTTGGGCAGGGCGCGCTTCTCGAAGTTCTCTGGCTTGCGCAGGACGCCATCGGATGGCTTTCGCACGAGGCGATTCGCTGGGCGGCGGATGTCTGCGGATGTTCCGCGGCGCACGCTTACGGTGTCTCGACTTTCTATACCATGTACAAGCATGTCCCGACCGGAAGGTTCCTCCTCCAGTTCTGTCACAACATCAGCTGCCATCTGCGTGGCGCTCCGAGCATTCTCGAATATGCGCAAAAGGCGTTGAACATCAAGAGCGGCGAAACGACTCCCGATGGTCTCTTTACGATTGTCGAAGTGGAATGCCTGGCCGCTTGCGGAAACGCTCCGGCGATGCTCGTCAATGACGATTACGCGACTGACGTGGAAAACGGTGAACTGGTCATGAAGCCCGGTGTGGGACTCACGCCCGAACGCTTCGACAAGATTCTCAAGTGGTGCTACGCCCGTGAGGAAAAGTTCCCCGGGAAAGAGCCTCCGCGCGAAGTCCTCGGTGGCATGGTGAAAGGCCACGGTGGACATGCCGGCGCGCCCGGCGCGACGGCGAAGCCCCAGGTTTCCGATTACGCTCCGCCGTCTCCGGTCTTGAACGTCGTCGCCCTGGTCGATGCGAACGGTGCGACGCTTACCTGGAAAGGCGCTCCGGAATTTACGGAACTTTCCGTCGAAAGGAATGTCGGCGGCAAATGGTCCGAAGTCGGAAAGCCCGGTGTGAAAGACAAGCAGTTTATCGATTCCGAAGGCAAGGTCGGGGATGAATACCGGATGATTGCGGTGAGCGGAACTCGTACGGCGAAGCCCTCCCGCGTTTCGGTCGCCAAGGCGGCGCCTCCTCCTCCCGAAGATCCTGCAACGCCAAAGAAGGTTGGTTGATCATGCAAGATTCGATGAAAGTTTGCACGGCGAATTTTGGAAAGCACGCTCAGGACATTGAAGCCTACAAGAAGCTCGGCGGCTATTCCACGATTTCGTCTTCCCTGTTCGAAATGTCCCAGTTCGAAGCGATCGATCGCGTCCAGCGTTCCGGTCTTCGCGGACGTGGCGGTGCGGGTTTCCCGACCGGGATGAAATGGAGTTTCGTTCCGCGCAATACGGGAAAGCCGGTCTATATCGTCGTCAATGCGGACGAAGGCGAAGGCGGAACCTACAAGGACCATTATCTTTTGCTAGAAGACCCGCATCGGCTGATTGAAGGCTTGATCATTGCCGGCTGGGCGCTTGGAGCGCGTTGCGCCTACATCTATGCTCGCGGAGAATTTCTGCCGTGCATTGAAAGCGTAAACAAGGCGCTGAACCAGGCCTATGCTGCCGGATACCTCGGCGAAAACATCGGCGGGACGAAGTTCTGCTTCGATATCTTTGTCCATCGCGGAGCGGGTGCCTACATCTGCGGTGAAGAAACCGCTCTCATCAACTCGCTCGAAGGCCAGAAGGGACAGCCTCGCTTGAAGCCTCCTTTCCCGGCTGTCGCCGGAGCCTGGGCGTCTCCGACCTGCGTGAACAACGTGGAAACGATCATGTCGCTTCCGTGGATTTTCTCGCATCCGGTGGAAGAATACACCAAGATGGGAACGCCCCGTGCGCACGGAACGAAAGTGTTCTGCGTTTCGGGAGATGTCAAGCGACCCGGTATCTACGAAGCTCCGCTGGGAACTCCGCTCATGGAAATGCTCACGAGCGAGGAATACTGCCAAGGAGTAATCGGAAACTTGAAGGGCGTGATTCCGGGTGGTTCGTCCTGCCCGCCGCTTCTTCCCGAAGAATGTGCGACGGCAACGCTTGACTACGAATGCATGGCTTCCCTGAAGACGATGTTCGGGTCGGGCGCTATCATCGTGTTCAACGATACGCATAGCGCGGTCGATATTTTGGACGTCCTAGGGCATTTCTATTCCCACGAATCGTGTGGACAGTGCACGCCTTGCCGCGAAGGAACGGGCTTTGCCCGCCGCGTCCTCGATGCGATGATGCGCGGAGAAGGTCATGATGGCGACATCGAACTGTTGCAGGGAATCTCTGCGGGATTCGGCGGAACGACCATCTGCCCGCTAGCCCTTTCGCTCGGCGGCCCGCTGAATGTCTATACGCGGAAGTATCGTGCGGACTTTGAAGAATACATTGCGAAAAACCCGAATCATGCGGAACCCCGCTTGAGATCGAACGTGCGTCTGGGAGCTTACTGGTAATCTTATGAGCAATCATTACAACATGCCCCACCTTCCGACAGCCGACAGTCCTCGTGTAATTATCGAGGTCGATGGCCAGAATGTGGAAGTTCCGGGCGATACGAACCTGCTTGAGGCTTTGAAAGCCGTGGGCATTGAAACGCCTCATGTCTGCTACCATCCCTATCTTCCGGTGTCCGGAAACTGTCGGCAGTGCCTGGTCGAAACGGAAGGTCCGCGCGGCAAGATGCTGATTATTTCGTGCTTCACGCCGGTGAAGGCCGGGATGAAGGTTTTCACGCCGCGTTCGAGCGAACGCGTCAAGACGGCTCGGCGCGCTGTCTCCGAGTTTATGCTCTTGAACCATCCGCTGGATTGCCCGATTTGTGACAAGGCCGGCGAATGTACGCTCCAGGAAAACTACGTGGAAGCGGGCCGCGATTCAAGCCGTCTGTATCCCGAAGTTGGCAAGAACTATCACGGAAATCCGGATCACCAGTTTTACGATACGAAAGGACAGCTCCGCGGCGGAAAGCGCGTTGATATAGGTCCGCGGGTGATGCTCGACGAGGAACGCTGCGTCCAGTGTGACCGTTGCGTCCGGCTGATGCGCGATGTCTGCCACGATGAACAGCTCCAGTTGGCGGCCCGTGGCGACAGGACTTACATAACGACGTTCCCCGGAAGAAAGCTCGACCACGAATACGACCTCTGCGTGACAGACGTTTGCCCGACCGGTGCGATGACCGCAAAGTATTTCCGCTTTGAACAGCGCGTCTGGATGCTTTCGAAAACGGCGAGCGTTTCGATGGACGATTCGCTCGGCGCGAACATCTGGATTGAACATGACCACGGATTCATTTTCCGTCTGATGCCCCGCTGCAACCCGGAAGTGAACCGCACTTGGCTCTCGAATACGAGCCGTCTCGCTTTCCAGGAATTTTCGAAGGACCGCTTGCCGGCGGGAAATGTCGATGCGCTGAAGTCCGCGCTCCAGGGCGACGGAAAAATCGCGTTTGTCTTGGGCGGTTCGGCGACGAATGAAGATGCCGCTGCTCTCAAGGCTCTTGCCAAAAAGTTCGGCGACCGTGCCGAGGTCTTTGTCGGGACTTTCGCTCCGGTGAAGGAGCCTGACGGCATTTCGAAGAGCGGCGATCCGGTGGCGAACCGTGCGGGCTTTGCCCTGTTCGGATTCACCAAGACGGCGGAAGAACTTTTGAACCGGGCTTCGGAATTCAAAACGCTCGTGACGCTTTCCGCGGATCTCTGGGGAAGCGATGCGACGAAGGCGCAGAAACTCGAAGCGATTTCGAACCGCATCTCGATTTCTCCGAAGAACGATTTGACCGCGCAGAAATCTTCGACGGTTTTTGGCGTGAACCATTGGTCGGAAGTAAACGGGACGATGGTGAATTCCCGCTCGATTCTCCAGAAGCTGAATGCGGCCCCGACGGCTCCCGAAGAGGCTCTCGTTCCGCTTTACGCCGTTCTGTTCGCTTTGGCGGGTGAAGAGGTCCGGTGCGCGGCGGAGGCTTACAAAAGGGCTTCTGAATTTGCCCCGGTGCTTTCCAAGTTCTCTTTTGACGCTATCCGCAGCACGGGCGAACTGCTCGATGGAGTTGCCGTATGATGGAAATTATCGATTCGAAAACATGGATTGAGTGGCTCTTGACCATTGGAAAATTCGCCTTTGCGTTCATCCCGGTGCTCTTTATCCTGCTCCTCATTCCGTTAGAACGCCGCGGTGCGGGCTTTATCCAGGATAGACAGGGACCGAACCGCTCCTATGTCAAGCTGCCGTTCTTTGGAAAGGTTCGCCTGTTTGGATGGGTGCAGAACGCTTGCGACGGCTTGAAGCTCTTTTTCAAGGAAATGTATTTCCCGGCGGGCGTGAACAAGATTTTGTTTGCGCTTGCTCCGGCGCTTCCGTTTGGGCTTACTCTCCTGACGCCCTGCGTCCTTCCGTATTTTGCATCCCTGAACTTTTCGTTCGGCGATACGGTCGTGCACATTCCCGGTGCGAACGTGAATACGGATATCGGAATCCTCCTGATGTTCGGGCTTTCTTCGCTCTCGGTTTTTGGCACGGTGCTTTCCGGCTGGGCAGCCAAGTCCAAGTTCTCCTTCTTGGGAGCGCTTCGCGCGACGGCGACGAGCATCAGCTACGAAGTCTGCCTGGGCCTTTCGATGATGGGAATCGTTCTTCTTGCGGGAACATTCAACGTGGAAGGAATCGTCTCTTGGCAGGAAACCCACGTTTGGGGATTCATCGCGCAGCCTGTCGCGTTCTTCTGCTTCTTGCTTGCTGCGATTGCGGAAACGGGACGTCCGCCGTTTGACGTTTCGGAAGGCGATCCGGAACTTGTCGCCGGATATCACACGGAATATGGCGCTATGCAGTTCGGCATGTTCTACATGGGCGAATACGGGCACGTGGCCATCAACAGTATGCTGGTCTCGTTCCTCTTCTTCGGCGGCTATGCGATTCCGTTCATGACGACCGCCGAGACCCAGGCCAACCTGAATGTTGTCTTGGCGGCTCTGTTCGGCATCTGCGCATTCCTCGCCCTCGCTTTCCTGCACATGGTTTACCGTTATCTGCGGGCCTACAATGCGGGCAAGGCTTCGAACAAGGAAGTTCTCAATCGGGAATATCTTCTCTACAAGATTATCGCCTGGATTGCCGTTCCCGTGTTCGTTGCGTTGGCGGTTGTCTGCGGGCTCTTTATTCATCCCGAAGCTTCCATCGTGGCGGGCGTTCCGGTCTATGGACTGGGAGTCGCGCTTGGAACCGCTGCGGTACAGTTTCTTGTCTTGATGGTTAAGACGGTGTTCTTCTGCTGGGTGTGGATTTGGATCCGCTGGACGCTTCCGCGCTTCCGCTATGACCAGATTATGCATCTCGGCTGGAAGGTCTTGCTGAATATCGCTTTGCTGAACCTGGTCGTGACCGCGGTCATCGCCAAACTAGTCTTGGGAGGCAACTAATGGTTCGTGTCGTTAAGCACAAGTCGATGAACTGGCTGGAACGCCTTTACATCTTCGAAGCGTTCCGCGGCCTTTACACGACGATCAAACATTTTTTGCGGGGATTTTTCCGCTACGAGACTTTGCCTACGACGGGATACCCGGAAGTGAAGCCTTATATTCCGCGGGACTATCGTGCGTCGCACCGGATGATGCTTCGTCCGGACGGAACGCCTCGTTGCGTGGCGTGCTTCATGTGCGCTTCGGCGTGCCCTGCGCACTGCATCTTTATCGAAGCGGGACAGTCGCCTGACGGCCGTATCGAAAAACGCGCGACAAGGTTTGACATCGACCATTCCGTCTGCATTTTCTGCGGACTTTGCGTCGAAGCTTGCCCGGTCGATGCGCTTCGGATGGATACTTGCGAAACGAGCTTTGTCCGCCGCCGCCGGGAAGATTTCATCGTGTCCCTGTACGATTTGACGAACTGGGACCCGAAGGACTATCCCGATGACGCGCAAAGCCAGGTCGCTCCGGGCGGCAGCAAAAACAAGCAGGCTCTTGAAGTCTGGGGAGAAGTGAAATGCTAGCTCTGATCCTTTTTATCATCCTGTCGGTCATCGCTGTGGGATGTTCCGTCTGCGTCTTTCTGACGAAGCACCCGCTCTATGCGGCGCTCGCCCTGGTGACGACGATGCTTTCGCTTGCGGGGATTTACGGGCTTCTCGGCAGTCCTTTTGTCGGAGTTGTCCAGGTGATGGTCTATGCCGGAGCCGTGATGACGCTTTTGATGTTTATCATCATGGTGCTGAACGGTGCGCGTGACAGCCGGACGAAACGCTTTGACAAGGTTTCCGCTTTTGTTCTGGTTTCCGCATTGCTTTTGGCGGGGGTCGTGGCAACTGCGCTTGGAAAATCTGCTCTGGATTTCGATCCGCAGGCGGTCCGAGGCTCTGTTTCGCTTACGGCGGGGACGCTTTTTGACATGGCTTCTACCGGAAACGGCTACTATCTGTTGGTTCTTGCCGTAGGACTTGTCCTTCTTTCGGCGATGGCTACGGCGGTCATTCTCGCCCGCAAACGGATAGCTTCGGATCCGGAAAACGAAACGTCTGAGGAGGTTCACTGATGCAAGCGATTTATGTCCAGATTCTCGCCCTTGTGCTCTTAACTCTCGGAATCGCGACAGCCCTTTGCCGTCGGAACGTGTTCTTTATTTTGATGGGCGTGGAACTCGCCTTGAACGCGGTAAACCTGAGCATCGTCGGATTTTCAAAAACCTTTGCCGCCGCGTCGAGCGTTGTCGGCCAGATCGTTCCGCTGTTTACGATAGCGATTGCCGCTGCGGAAGCGTGCGTTGGTCTTGCCGTCATCATCATGATTTTTAGAAATCAGGATAGTGCGGACATCGATAACTATTCCAGTATGAGGGGGTGACCGAAAATGATTCCTCTTTGGCTTATTCCTTTGTTTCCGCTGGTAGGCGTTCTCGTTCTTTCGCTCATTTCGCTTGCGTCTTCCGACAGCGAAAAGGGACCGGACGAAGGGCTTGTCGGCTTTGTCGGCGTGGTGTTTCCGCTGTGCGCCTTTATCGCAACGGGACTTCTCGCCTGGAACATGCCGGAAGCGGGCATCCATGAAACCCTCGGCAATTGGATGAACACCTCGCTGCTTTCGGTGGATTTCGGTTTTCTTTTTGACGGGCTTTCCCGCACGATGCTTCTTTTCATCACGGGCATCGCGACGCTCATCATTCTGTATTCGACCGGTTATATGCACGGAGATCGAGGCTTTGCGCGTTTCTTCGCCTACATGAACCTGTTCCTTTTCAGCATGATTGTCTTGGTCCTTTCGGATTCCTTGGTTCTTACGTTCCTCGGTTGGGAAGGGGTCGGGCTCTGCTCGTATCTGCTCATCGGTTTCTGGAACCGTGACTTGAACAACTGCAAGGCGGCGAACAAGGCGTTTCTCGTGAACCGTGTCGGCGATGTGGGATTCTTGCTCGGAATGATTGCGCTGGTCTCGGTTGGCGGTTCTTCGCTTCTGAACTATACGGATCTCGTAGCGTGGCTGCTGAATCCGGCGTTTGCCGATAGGCTCGTGGAAGGGCTTCCGCTTTTGACACTTGCCGGAGTTTTCTTTTTCTGGGCGTGCACTGCGAAAAGTGCGCAGATTCCGCTCTTGACATGGCTTCCCGATGCGATGGCAGGTCCGACGCCTGTCTCGGCGCTGATTCATGCGGCGACGATGGTGACCGCCGGCGTTTATCTGGTGGCTAGGCTTTCTCCGCTGTATGTTTTGTTGCCCGGTGTGCTCTCGATGATTGCCGTGGTTGGCATGGCGACGGCTTTTTGGGCGGCGGTGGCTGGGCTTTTCCAGAACGATATCAAGAAAGTGCTCGCCTATTCGACGATTTCCCAGCTGGGCTACATGTTCATGGCAGCGGGAGTTGCCGCATTTGACGTTTCCATTTTCCACGTATTTACCCACGCTTTCTTCAAGGCTTCGCTCTTCCTGGGCGCAGGCGCAATCATCCATGCGCTTGCCGGTGAACAGGATATGCGCAAGATGGGTGGACTCCTGAAAAAGACTCCGGTTACGGCTATCGTGATGCTCTTTGCCTACTTGGCGATTATCGGTTTCCCCGGATTTTCGGGATTCTTCTCGAAGGATCTGATTCTCGAACGCCTGTTCGGATTTTCTCCGGTGGCGGGAAAGGTCTTCTATGCGGTGGGGCTTTTGACGGCGATCATCACGGCGGTCTATATGACGCGCCTGATGGTTCTCACGTTCCTCGGCAAGTATCGCGGAAGTCTTCCAGATGAAAAAATTCACGAGGCGCCGCTCTGCATGACGTTCCCGATGGTCGTCTTGGCGGTAGGCTCTGCCTTTGCCGGATATTTCTGGAATGTCTTTGCGAATGGGGCGAACTGGTTCGAAAGCTGGCTCTCTCCGGTCGTCGGCCTTGCGCAAAAGCTCGCCCATATCGGGCATTCGGAATCTGCCGAACCCTCGGTTCTTGTCTTTGCGGTTCTCGGTACGGCTGCGGCCTTGGTCGGAGGCTTTATTGGCTACAAGCTCTTTGCTCACAGGAGAATTCCCGCGGTGAAGAAAAACGAAACAGCTGCTCCGGTCGGCGGAAAGGCGACCTGGACTTTTGCCTGGGATTACATCCACGCTTGGTTCGTCGCCGCATTTGAAGGCCTTGCCTGGGTCTGTGACCGAGTCGTCGATAAGCTGGTTTTCGCTGTGCAATGGACGATTGGTTCGCTGGTCGTGATTCTCGGCGACGGTGTTCGGGCGTTCCAGGTTCGCAAGATCCGCTTGCAGGTCGGCCTGAGCATTGCCGGTATGAGTGTTATCGCCATTGTCGCCTATCTTTGCGGAGGACTTTTCTAATGCTGTATTTAATGGTCTTTGCTCCGTTTCTCGCCGCCTTTCTGATGTTTGCCGCTTCGGGAAAGGACTCCCGTTCTGCGTCGCGGCTCGCGGTGATTCTCTCTTCGGTACTGTTTGCGGCGAGCCTTTCGCTTCTGGTTTCGGGGGACTATGCGTCGCCTATAGGTTGGTTCCAGATTCCGGGAATCGATGTGACGGTAACATTTGCCTTTGCGACGAACGGATTTGCTGCCTGGATGGTGTTTCTCGCGAACATCATTACGCTTGCTGCCTTGATCGGAATGCGTAATTCGGCGAATTACCGGAACTTTGCCATCGGGATGTTTGCACAGCTCGGTGCCTTGAACGGTACATTTCTTTCGGTCGATGCGGTGCTCTTCTTCTTCTTCTTTGAAGCGCTGGTTTTGCCGGCTGCGCTGCTCATCGGGTCTTATGGCGGTCCGGGACGGCGTGCTGCGGCATTGCACTTTGCTCTCTATACATTAATCGGTTCCGCTCCGATGGCTGTCGCTCTCTGGTATCTGATTTGTGCGGCTGGTACGTCTTATCTCGGCTCGGTTGATCTGGTCGGTTCGGTTGTTCAGGTGGCGCAGACCTTGCCCGAATCAACGCAGACCATCCTTTTCTGGTGCTTTGCCGTGGCTTTTTGGGTGAAAACTCCGCTTTTCCCGTTGCACGGCTGGCAGGCGGAAACATACGCCGAGGCTCCAGCTGGCTTGAGCGCGGTTCTGACCGGTTCCATGTCCAAGGCTGGCGTCTATGGGTTCCTACTTTGGAATCTTTCCATTTTTTCGGACAGCATCATCGAGAAGAATGCGTCTCTTTTGATGGGGCTTGGGCTATTTACGGCGATTTACGGTGCCCTGATGGCGATGCGGTCCAAGGACATCAAGAAGCTTTTGGCGTTTAGCTCGATGGGACATCTGGGACTTGCCGTGGCGGGAATCTTTACCCTTTCGATGGATATTTTCCCGGCTGTTCTGGTTTTGCTCGTGGGGCACGGTCTTTCGGCGGCTGCGCTGTTTATCCTCTCCGGTTCGGCGGAACGCTTTGCCGGAAGCCGCTTGCTAGATAAGATGGGAGGCTACGCTCGACGTTATCCGGTTTTCGCTTTCTTCTTTGGCGTGGCGAGTGTTCTTGCAATTGCGATTCCGGGAACCGCAGGCTTTGTCGGGGAATTTTTGGTTCTTCTCGGGCTTTGGAGCGTAAGCAAGATTGCCGCGATTGTTACTGCCGTAGCGATTATTCTTTCGGCGGTCTATATGCTTCGCCTGATCCAGCAGGTTCTTTTTGGCGAAGGTTCGGAACTTTCCGAAGAACAGAAGTCGCTCCGATTCCCGATTTCCGAGGCGGTGGCGACCGCTCCGCTCCTGCTGCTTCTTTTGGTGTTTGGAATTCACCCGGCTCCGATTATGCGAACGCTGGACTATTCAATCGATGAAGATCAGAGAATGGAAGAAATCGAAGCGGCGATCGCAGCCGCGGCATCTCCGATGGAACTGGTCGAAGAAACCGAAGCGGTTTCGGATACGATTTTGGAACAGAAGGAAGTTGTGCAGGATTCCGCTGTTCTGGACGCAAAGCAAGTGGAGGCTCAAGATGTCCGCTAGTTTTTTGAATCTTTTACCGATTGCGCTTCTTGCGCTGGGTGCCATGGTGAGCATTGCCGTGGAACCGTTTGTCGCAGACCGGAACAAGCAGAAAGTTCTGCCTTGGGTGGCGAGCGCGTTCCTGCTGCTTTCCGCCTGCTCCTTTGGGCTTGTCGCTCCGGGCGAATCTCTCTTCGGACTCCTGACAATGGATGCCATGCGGATGGTTCTCGGCCTGGCGGTTATCCTCTGCGCATTTCTTGGAATTGGTGGCTTGCAGGTGACGCTTGCCAGGGAAAAGTTTCCGGCTGGCGAACCTTATGGACTGACGCTTCTCGCCTCTGCGGGCGTGATGGCGATGGTTCAGGCGACGGATTTTCTTTCGCTCTTCATCGGAATGGAACTCGCCGCTTATCCGGTCTATGGGCTTGTCGGCTTGCGCCGAAAGGATAGGAAGGCCAACGAGGCAACTTTCAAGTATTTCGTGACAGGTGCCGTTTTTAGCGTCATCTTCCTCTACGGTATGGCGTTGGTCTATGGCGCTACCGGAACGACGCATTTTGGCGGTAACGCAATTTCCGGACGCGAAAGCCTGTATGCGGTGGGAGTGTTCCTCGCTGTCTTTGCGCTTTTGTTCAAGGCAGGGGCCGCCCCGGTTCATTTCTGGGTGGCGGATGTCTATACCGGAGCTTCTGTCGCGGTGACGGGCTTTATGGCTGCGGTCATCAAGGTCGGAGCGTTGGCGGCGCTCGGATCGCTCTGGATGCGGTCTGGTGCGGAAAAACTCGCTCCGGTGATTATTGTCGTTGCGATTCTCTCGATGGTTATCGGTGCGTTTTCCGGGCTTGTCCAAAAGTCGATTCGCCGCATCTTCGCTTTCTCTGCGGTGATGAATGCGGGATTTATCGTACTCGGTCTGCTCTTCAAGGATTTGAGCGTGATGTTCTACTTCCTGGTGACTTACGCTTTGGGTTCTGCCGGAGCGCTCGCTGCGATTTCGGCATTCAGCGGAAAAGGCGATAAGAATGAAACGCTTGACGATATCCGCGGACGTGGTCGGCGGTTCCCTCTAGAAGGTTTGGCTGCTGTAATTTGCCTTGCAAGCCTTGCCGGGCTTCCTCCGCTTTCGGGATTCCTTGCCAAGTTCGTACTTTTTACGGGTGTTGTCAAGACCGGTTATATTGCACTGGCTGCATTTGGCTTTGTCCTTTCGATTGTCGCGATGTATTACTATCTGCGAATCGCCGTCGCCATTTTTGCTCCGGCAAAGGAAGAGTGCGCCTGCAAATGTTCCTGCCCGCTGACGGCTTCTGACCGAATCTTGCTCCGTCTCGGCATTGTTCTTGTTTCGCTTTGCCTTGCGGGACTTGCGTTCTTGCCGATTCTTTCTCCGGCAGTTCATTTTTGATATTCGAATAAAATTTCTGGAAGACGGACTCGAACGTAGTTCGTCTTTTTTTGTTTATATTTGGCAAAAACTCAATATGGAGCAGGCTTTTATGGAAAAGGTTTTTCGCACAGGAATCGGTTTCGATGTTCATAAATTGGTGGAAGGTCGCAAGTGTATCATCGGCGGAGTCGATATTCCTTATGAAAAAGGACTTCTCGGACATAGCGATGCCGATGTGCTGCTTCATGCGATTTCGGATGCGCTTCTCGGCGCGGCAGGTCTCGGCGATATCGGCACGTACTTTCCCGATACCGACCCCGCTTTTCTCGGTGCGGACAGTCTGGTGCTGCTCGGTCGCGTTCGCGAAGAAGTCGAAAAGGCCGGTTGCAAGATTGAAAGCCTTGACAGCGTAGTCATCTGCGAACGTCCGAAGGTCAATCCTCATCGGGAACAGATGAAGGTGAATATCGCCCGCGTCTTGCAAATTCCGGCGGAAAACATCGGAGTCAAGGCGAGCACGAGCGAAAAGCTCGGGTTCACGGGCCGCGGGGAAGGAATCGCCGCAGAAGCTGTCGCCACTGTCAGCAAGATTTGCCGATAAATTCTTTGCTTGGCTTAGAAGTTGTCGTCGCGGTCGAACATGTGCGTAACGAACTGGACGACAAGTTCCCGGTAAGTCTCGTCGCCGAACATCGGCTTTTGCATCAGGTCGATTGCTTCTTTTGAAAGTTTACCGGTCTTCGCCAGTTCGGAACCTCCGGCTGCGTAGCGCTTTCTGAGCATGTTCAGTCGGCGTTCGCCTCCGCGGTGGTGCAAGGCTCTCATCTGCGGACAGACAATCAGGTCGTAGCCGCCTTTCCCTAAGATGATGTCGAACTGTTTTCGAATCGGTTCATAGACAACATCGATATCGCACCAGGCGCAGCTTGAAAGCAGGATGATTTTTTGTCCGGGCTTTTGGTTCTGCAACCCGTGCATCGGCTTGTTCATGCTATCGGGATCGTCTAGTTTTTGTCCCATGTAGGGATGGACCATTCCCACGATTCGGTCCATCAGGACTTTCATTTGGCCGGGAACGCTAAAGAGAAAAAGTGGAAAACTCCAGATGACAATGTCGGCGCTTTCGAGCTTTTTCCGTGTGGCGGGAACATCGTCGTCCTTGATGAAACAACTTCCGTCCGGGCGTCCCCAGCAGGTGAGGCAACCGCGGCAAGGCTTGATGTGGAGCCTGTCGATAAAGACGTATTCTGCCTCATAATCGCCGGATTCAAGCATTCCTTCGACAAATGCTTTCGTCGGAATCAGCGTTCCGCTTTTTTCGTTCTTGGGGCTTGCGACCATGATAAGAATTTTTTTTGCCATCGGACGATACCTGCGTTTTCGAACAAATTAGAAAAAAGGGGGAGGCTTTTGTTTTTAACGACTCGGGGTTTTCTCTTTTACATTTCTTTTACCTTTTTCCCCTTTACAAAATTTTAGAATTTTCTATTCTCCGTCCGAACATTGAAGAATCTCCGTCCGCAGCCTCAAACGGCTGCTTTTCTTTTACCGGAACTGTGCGTTCCAAAACTCGGAGGTTCATGATGAACAGACAGCAATATGCAGAAATGCTTAAACATATCAACCAGGTTCGAGTAGAGCGGGGCGATACGAGCGCCTGTATCGCGGAATATGTGAAGCGGTACAAGTTTGTCTATGTCTATAACGATTCCATTTTCAAGAAAATCTTTGGAAATCCGGAAAACGAGAAAATGTCCTGTGCGTTTCTCAATGCGATTTTAAAGCTCGACGGCCCTGATTGCATTACCAAGTTGAGCTTTGTCGATCCCTCGGTTCCTGGAGGACCGTTTGTCAAGACGATTACTTCGGATTTGGTTGCGAAAGACCAACGGGCGGACCGTATCGTTATCGAAGTGCAGCATCAATACGATTCAACTTATAAGGACCGTCTTGTTTTTATACGGCGCGCCATACGTCGCAAAATCGGATGCCCGGTGATTCCTACCGCCTTCGGAACATGAATTTTATCGCTCTGCAAATGTTTGATTCTTTTCCTGCTTCTTCCAAGTATCGTCATACGGTTCAACTTAGGAATCAGGACAATGAAGTCTTTTTCGAAAAGGAAACCCTTACGATTGTGGAAATCGCAAAATTCTGCAAAGGAAACTATGAATTTGACGACAGCCGTCTTGCCAGTTGGCTTCGCTTGATTGAAAATATCAACAATGAGAAGGATATTGATTCGCAAGGGAATCCGTTTGTGGAATGCTTGCAAAATTCTGCAAAGTTGTGTAATTTTAGCGAAGATTACCTTTTAACGGAGGCCAAAGATATGACGGATGTTGATTACGAAAAGTATATCGAACGCAAGAAAGCTCGGGCAGAAGGACTAGCGGAAGGGCTTGCGGAGGGTCGTGCCGAAGGAATCACCAAAGGCCGTGCTGAAGGTCTATCCAAAGGCCTATCCAAAGGTCGCGCTGAAGGTCTTGCGGAAGGCCGTATGGAAGGTCGCGTTGAGGGGCGTATGGAAGCGAAGAAAGATCTGGCGAAAAACTTGAAAAAAATGGGAATGGCTGTTTCCGTAATTGCCGAAGCGACCGGACTTCCCGAAGAAGAAGTCGCAGTCTTATAGTCGCTTATTTTTCTACATCCAGGTATGTTTTAAGTTCCTGGATGTAGTATTCTCCTAGGGAAGAAAGCTGCATGTTCTTTTTGGTGATATAGCCGATTTCCATGATATCCTTGCTTGCTGCCGGATCGCGAAATGGAATGGCTAGATAGTCGCCTCCGTTGAGCTCTTCGCAGATGATGCCGGAACAGAGGGTGTAGCCGTTTAGCCCGACCATTAGGTTGAGCATCGTCGCCCGATCATTTGCCTTGATGGTTTGCGAGTATTCCTTGGTACTTAAAATCTCTTCGGCGTAATATTCGGCGCTGGCTTCCCCTTGATCAAAGGAGAGGCACGGATAAGGCGCTAGCTCGTTAAACGTGATGAATTTTTTCTTTGAAAGCGGATGGTTTTTCCATAGATAGACGTATGCCTTGCAGTCGATGAGCTTGTGAAAAACGCAATCTTTCGCTTCTAGCAAATCACCGATGACTTTGCGATTGAAATCGCTGAGATAGAGGATTCCTATTTCGCTTTTGAAATTGCTCACGTCATAGAC
>CAVKXR010000009.1:0-23994 GCA_963660275.1 Oscillospiraceae bacterium | reverse complement strand
GCGAAAATCCTCTGTTTCGATTCTCAAATTTTCAAAAAGAAATGTTTCCAGTTCTCGCTTGCCGTTGACTGGGCTTTCTTTGTACAGTTTGTCGCAGAGTGCTTTTTCAACGGTTGCTGTTAAATATGGGCGATTGCTTGAATCGATTATGTTTATGCCTAACGGAAAAGCCGCAGTTGGAATGCAAAAATAGAGAAATGTGCCAAACTGTGTTCGATATTCTTTCGACTTGTTTTTCCCGAAAGTCGCCGAAGTAAACGCAGAAACCCTTTCGGGAATGAGGCCACATCGAGAAAGCGCATAATCAAAAGACAGGTAGGATGGTCCGTAGATGGCGCCCGCTAAGAATTCACCGGATGTATTTTTGTCTGTTTCGTATAACCCCCGGATAATTTTGAATAGTTCGCGGTGCAGCGTCATTTGGCGCAGTTTCATTTGCGGTTGCCTGTATTTTTTACTCAGAGTGTCGAGGATTTCTTGGGATGTTCTGATCATATTTTCTCCACTAACTATAAATATAATATAGTTTCTGGAGAAAACTCGATGCGTTTGGACCTTTGAACCGTAAAATTTATCGGGCTTAAATCCGTTTAATAATTGTCGAGCCGGATGATTCCCAGTTCGCTTGCCTTGGCAAATCCGTTGATTTTTTCCCCGATGCGGACGTGCGCCCAGCCGTCCTTGATGCCGAGGATTTCGACGGAAGTTCCTTCGGAGAGCATGTTCAGCGTTTGCGCCTTGTCGCTCGGGCCGCTGGTGATGTCGGCGCTTTCGGCGATGACGATTCCCACGGAATAGTTTTTTTCGCGGTAAACCTTGTAGCCTGCGCTGCATGCGAAAATTCCGAGCAGAATGGCGACCGGGATGACGCTGAGCGTAAACGCTGTCTTGGCTTTTGTGTTTCGGGAAAGAATGCGGAAGATGTTGAGCGCGACGATGAGCCAGATAAACCCGATGATGACATAGAGCTGCTCGGTCATCGAAAAGAAATGATGCGCCCGGAAAAGGAATCCGAGGATGGGGTTTTCCTCTTCGGCGGTTTCCTGCTTGTCCTTGGTCAGGCTCCGCGCGAACTTTAAGTTATACTGGTAATCTTCGTTGGCAGGGTCTATTCGGAGCGCCTTTTCGTAGTTCAAAATGGAAAGCCCGAGGCGCCCTTCGCGGAAGTAGGCGTTTCCCAGGTTGTAAAAGAGGTCGCCGCTACGGAATCCGTTATCGACGCAGTTCTGCCAGGCTTCCGCCGCCGACGTAAAGTCTCCGGCCTTGTAGGAAGCCGCTCCGGTGTAAAGCGTCTTGCAGTTTTCGTTTGCAAAAAGGGACAGGCTAAACGTGAAAATCAGGAACAGGAGCTTTTTCATTTGTGGACCTCTAGGCTGTCGCAAAGCTTTTCGAATTTCTGGATGGCGTCTCCGAGTTCCGCAGCCGAGCTTCCCGCGGGGGCGAATCGCGCGTAGGCGCATTCTTCGAACAACTTGAAGATTTTCCCTTGCGATTCCCCATCGATGCCGAGTTCGTTCAGGTTCGCTTTCTGCTGCTCGCGGGTCATGCCGCGGAATTCCCGGTTGGAAATGTCGGACAGATAGTCGATGAGGCCGTTTTCGAGCGCAGCGTAAAATCCTTTCGAATCGTTTTTCTGCATGGCCTGCTTGGCTTTGTCGATGTTCTTCTTTAGGTTCTTCTTGGCTTTTGCCTTGCGGACCAGAGCGGCGTCGCTCGAATGCTTGCGGTGCGCGCGGATGAAGAACGTGAAAACTGCATACAGGATAATCGGCAGGACGAGAAGAAGCCAGAAGAGGAATGTCGCATAGAAGGGGGATTTTTGCGGGGAAACGGAGCTTATCTGGTGGATGTAGCGGATGTCCCGTCCGAGGTCCTCGATTTCCGTCTTGGCCTGCGGTGCGTAGGACGGTGCGCTTGGCGCGAACTGCGCGTTAGCGGTGGCTTCGCCTTTTTCAACCTTGATTTTCCACGGGCCGAGCGTCTTGCTTTCGTATTTTTTCTTGGAAGGGTTGAACCAGGAATAGGTGATTTCCGGGATGTCGAATTCGCCCTTTTTCTTCGGGTAGAGGAAAATGCGGATGCTCTTTGTCGTGATGACTTTTCCGTTGGTGACTTTTTTCTTGACGTTTGTTTCTGGAGGGACGGTTCTAAAGTCCGAAAAGTCGGGCAGGATGGGATCGGTGACAGTTCCCGGTTTGCCGTCACCGGAAATCTGGACGGAAAGCGTGAGTGCGTCGCCGAGTGCAAGCGAATCCTTGTCGAATGTCGCGTTAAAGGTGTAGTTTCCGACCATCCCCGAAAAATCCTTGGGCTTTCCCTGCGCCGGGAGAGGGAGCACGTTGATTTTCACGGGAGCGGTTTTCGCTTCAGCTTCTTCGGGTTCCTGCTGCACGGAAGAGAAGCTCATGGAAAATCCGCCCTTGTTCGTTTTCTTTTCGACGACTTTGGGCTTTCCAACCTTTGTGTAGCTGAATTTGAACGGCGGAATGGAAACCTGTCCGGTTTTTACCGGAGAAAGCCAGGCGAACTTGGCGCTGCCTCGGGTTTCGCGCGGGGCTTCGGGAATCGGGGTGAGTTTCAGGTCCGACATATCGGCCCGGTGCGCGATGAAGTCGTTTCCGAGGTCCATGCTGGTCGCGACGAGGTTTCCCTGGAAATGTTCGAACGTGTGGATGGAAAGCGTGACGGAAAGCTGCTCGCCTTCATAGACGGTCCGCTTGTTCGGCGTGAGCGAGACGGAAACCGCCGCTTCGTCGTAGGATTTTTTCACCTCGATGTTGTTCAGGTGGAAAATGTCGTATTCCTTTTCCCCGATTTTCCAGGAGAGGATTCCCGCGGACTTGACGCCTGTTTGCCGCGGAGCGACTAGATGAAAACTGTATTGCTTGCCGGTTCCGCGTCCGCGCCTTCCGATGCGGACATCCGAAGAATCGAGACTTTTCAGGGCGAAACCGTTCTGGACGGAAAACTGCGGGGTTCCGCGCGAACCGAATTCTTCGAGCTTTTGAGTATCGACGGTGAACTCGAGCGTGAACGTTTCCCCGGCATCGACGGAATTCTTGTCAAGCTGGATTTCCCACGGTCCTTGGGTGATCAGCTGCCCGGCGTACCTGCCCGAGCCTCCTCCCATCATGGCGGCCATTTGCTGCTGCATCTGTTCCATCATGCTCCAAGGATCGGTCGCCTGCGCAAAAATAGAAATGGCAAAAAGAAGAACTGTGAGTAAAAAACGTTTCATAACGTTCAAAAGATACAAAAAAGCTATCTTTGAACCATGTCTTATCAATCGTTGGAATCGCTCTTTGACGCTTACCCCAAGATTCAAATGCTCGGCCCGGTCGGCAGCGGAAAATCGAAAATTCTCAGGGAGTTCTCCGAAAGGCATTCCAAGGTCTCGCTTTCTTCGACGGAAATCCAGCGGCGGATCCAGCGTGCGCTTGCCCCCTTTTGGCAACAGCGTTTTATCAGCCTCCGCGATGACGATGCGCCGCGTGTCCGCGATTTGCTTTTAAAGCCGAAGTTCTTTTTGAATTCCGCGCACTACGTGGAAGACGATCCGTTTGCACCGACAGACCCCGAAAAGCTTGAAGAGGCGCTTTCGATGGCGAACCTTCCCGATACGGTTTTGAAAGTGAAACTGCTGAGCCTTTCGAACGGCGAGCTTCGGCGGATTCTCCTCGCGAGACAGTGGATGGAGTCGCCCGATTACATTTTGTTCGACGATCCGTTTGGCGGTCTCGATCCGGAATTTCGGACGCACCTCGCGCGTGCGATTTTGAAAATGTCGGAGACTTCGGTCAAGATGGCGATAAGCCTGCAGCGCAAGGAAGAACTTCTCCCTGAAATTCCCGCTTTTGTATATGAAAACGGCGAGTTCCGCGCCTACGAGGGAAAACTTCCCGAAAAAATTTCGGAGCCATCTGAAAAAAAGCAGGAAATCACTTCGTATGTTGTTGAAAATTTGAGAGCGCCGACAGCTGTCGGGGAAACCCTTTTTGATTTGGAGCACGTCCATGTCCGCTATGGTTCCGCGATGATCATCAACGATTTGACGTGGCAGGTGAAAAAGGGAGAACATTGGGTGGTGATGGGGCAGAACGGAGCCGGTAAGAGCACGCTGCTCGCGCTGCTTTCTGCTGACCATCCGCAGATGTATTCGAACGATATTACCTTGTTCGGGAAGAAGCCCGGAGCGGGCCTCAACATCTGGGAACACAAGGCTCAAATCGGATTTTTCTCCCCGGAACTTGCGACGCAGTACCGCGAAAAGCTGAACATTTCGGAAGTTCTCTGCACCGGATTTACGACGGGCCTCGGGCTTTTTACGCCGCCTTCCTGGGAAGAAAAGGCGAAGGCGAAAAACTGGCTGCAAGAGCTTGGGTTTTCGGATGTGGAGCGTCCTTTCGACTCGCTTTCCGCAACGGAACGTCGGCTGGTCCTGATTGCCCGCGCCGCGATTCGCCCGCCAAAAGTTTTGATCCTCGACGAACCGACGCAGGGGATGGATGCGGAATTTCGGGAACGCCTCTTTGACCTTCTGGAATTTCTTTCAAGCGAGACGACGATTATTCTCGTGACGCACTATGATGCGGAATGGCCGAAGTGCATGACGAACGTGCTGCGGATGCCGAAATTTTCCCTGGCGTAGCTTTATAGAATTTTGGTAGCCAGGTTTCCCGCATAGACGGCGAGGATTCCGAGAAAAACGCTTAGGGCCGCATAGAGGGCGAATGGGAAGATGTTTCCCGCCTTGAAAAGCTGGAGGCTTTCGTTCGCAAAGGTGGAAAACGTGGTGAAGCCGCCGCAGAATCCGACGGTGAGAAATAGACGGACATTGGGACTTAATCCGTGTTCGGAAAGCCCGTAGAAAAGCCCGATGAGAAAGCAGCCCGCGATGTTTACGGCGAATGTTCCGAACGGGAAAGCGCTGGAAAGATGCGCCCCGATAAGCCTTGTCGAAAGAAAGCGACAGACGCCGCCGAGAAAGCTGCCGAAGCCGACCAAAAGAATCGAATGAATCATGCGTCAAATTTAAAAATGCCCGGATTTTCCAAAAAATAAAACCGGGGAAATTTTGTATTTTTGGAATTTCAAAACGAAGGATTTGCCGTGATTACCGAAGAACAGATTCTCAAAGCGTTATCCGTTGTCGTGGACCCGGATCTCAAGAAAAATATCGTCGAACTGGGATTCGTAAAAAACATTCGGATTTCAAAAGACGGCGACGTGGAACTGGATTTGGTGCTGACTACACCGGCGTGCCCGATCCGTGATCGCTTCAAAACGCAGTGCGAACAGATTCTCCGGGAGTCCGGGGCGCGTTCGGCAAATGTCGTCCTCAAGGCGAACGGTCGCGTGGTGAGCGGAACAGAGGCTGCGGCGAGCGATAATGAACTTTTGAAAGGCGTCAAGCGGATTGTGGGCGTGGCGAGTGGCAAGGGCGGCGTTGGAAAATCGACGGTGACGGCGAATCTCGCGATGGCTCTGAGCCTTGCCGGGGCGAAGGTCGGCGTTCTCGACGCGGATATTTACGGCCCTTCGATGAACATCATGTTTGGCGTGGAAAACGCTCCCGAGGTTTTCGAAGACAGGACGATCGCTCCGGTCGAGGTCAAGGGCGGCATTTCGCTGATTTCGATGGCGATGTTTGCGGAATCGGACAAGGCGACGATTTGGCGCGGCCCGATGGCTAGCCAGATGATCCAGAACTTTGTACACCGCGTCCGCTGGGGCGAACTGGATTACCTGCTGATAGACTTTCCTCCCGGAACGGGCGATATCCAGCTGACGCTTACGCAGCAATGCCCGCTTTCGTGTGCGGTTGTCGTGACTACGCCGCAGGAAGTCGCACTTGCGGATTGCCGCAAGGGGCTTGCCATGTTTGACAGTGTAGGCGTGCCGACGGTGGGAATCATCGAAAATATGAGTTACTTTATCTGCGACGGATGCGGAAAGCATCACAATATTTTCCGCTCCGGCGGCGGCGAACGGATTTCAAAGGCTTTGGGCGTTCCCCTGCTCGGAAAGGTTCCCCTGGAACCCGCGGTTGCCGACTGCGGCGACTTGGGAACTCCTGCCGTGCTGCGCTACCCGAATAGCGAAAGCGGCAAGGCGTTTGCGGATATAGCCGAAAAGACGATCCAGGCCATCGCCCAATTGGAACATTCGACAAAAAATGTCATGCACAACTTCCGATTCCGTTTTGAAGAACTTCCCGTGGAGGCGAAATGATTCAGCCTGTCAAGATTTTCCGTACGCCTGAAAATGAACTGGGCTTTGACTTTGACGACGGTTCGCGGGCGGTTTTCCGCTTGAGGGATTTGCGGCTTGCTTGCCCCTGCGCGCTTTGCGTCGATGAAAATTCCGGTGAGCGTCTGCTCGACCCGAAAACGGTTTCCGAGGACATTTCGATTGAAAGCATCCAGTCCGTGGGCCGGTATGCGGTCGGAATTCTGTGGAGCGACGGGCATCGGACAGGCATTTACCCTTACGATTTGCTGAAACGCCTATCGAAGGATTTGACGAAAAAGGCCTAAAAAGCCATATTTGATGCGGTAAAATTTTTTGGCGTAGGTCTATCCTATATGAGTGATTTTAACGAATCTTTATATTTTCGCGATTTGAATCGATATCCGACGTTAAAGCCGGACGAGGAAGCTGCGCTCATAGCGATTATCAAGGACGGCAAGACGGAAGAGATTCGCCAGTCCGCTCTGCAGCACCTGATCCGCGGAAACCTGCGGTTCGTGGTCAGCGTTGCCCGAAAATACCAGGGGCGCGGACTTTCCCTCTTGGACCTCATCAACGAAGGGAACCTGGGGCTTTTCAAGGCGGCGAAGCGTTTCGACAGCACCAAGGATGTGAAGTTCATTAGCTACGCGGTCTGGTGGATTCGGCAGTCCATCCAGAAGGCTCTTTTTGAACAGGTCGGCGCGGTCCGAATTCCGCCTAACAAGCTTACCCTGGTGAACCGTTTTAAGCGGGCGCTGGTCCAGAACGGCGGCGATTACGAACGGACGATGGCGATGCCCGAGTTTGCCGGTTCGGAACAGGACATTGTCGAAGTGATGGAAAAGATTGTCGATATTTCGCTCGACGCTCCGATTAGCGATGACGGAAGTTCCGGGGATTCGGTCAGCTCCCTGATGGATGTTCTGGGAACGGACGGAAACCAGGAAGACGAGATGGAGAAAAACGAGCGCAAGGCTCTGATTGATGACATTCTCAAGTCGCTTCCGCGCCGCGAAGAAGAGATTCTGCGGATGTTCTACGGTCTCGATACGGTAGAGGATACGACGCTGAAGGATATCGGCGAGGATTTGAAGCTCAGTCGCGAACGGGTCCGCCAGATAAAGAACAAGACTTTGCGGAAGCTCCAGCGGAACAAGGAAAAACGCGACCGGTTGAGTGATTTCCTGGAAAGTTGATGCGGATTCCCGGAAATAAGGCGCAGCGCGCCGCGGTCTATTTCTTGGCGCTTCTCGGCGTCGCATTTTTGGTGCTCTTGGCCTATTCCGTCTATGGAAAGTTCGGGCCTCGGAAAATCGAAGTGCCGAGCGTTCCTTTTGGGCTTCCTTTCGGGACGGAAATTTCTGTCGGGGATTTTCCCGATACGCTTTCGGGACTGTCTTCGCTGCCCGTATCGACGGTGCAGGAACTGCGACGCGCGGATGACTTGGAAAAGAACGACCGCTTTGACGAAGCCGCGGAAATCTACGAGGCTATCGCGCTGCAATATCCAGGCGTATTTCTTCCGGAGTGGGGCGTTGTCCGTTCGCTCCTCGCCAAGGATTCTCTTTCTCCCGTGTGGAAGTCCCTGCTGGAATCTTCGGAGCGTTCCTTGAAAAAGCGTTACCCGGAATCTTCGGTCGCGTTCTGGCTGGACGCAAGCTTTGCCGAAAAGACGAACAGTCTCGGAACAGCCGTGGAACTTGCCCGCGTTGCGACGGAAAAGGCTCCGGCTTTTTTCGATGCCCGTCTGCTTTATGCAAAACTGCTTTTCCGGTCGGGTCGCTTGGAAGAGGGCAAAGGGGAAGCTCGTGCTGCGATAAGTCTTTCGCTTGGGGAAAATCCCAAGGCTTATGCGCTGCTTTCCCGGATTTTTCACGATGAAGGAACCCTTGACAGCTGTGAACGCGTTGTCGATTATGCGCTTTCCAAGTTCCCGATAAATCCTGAATTACTTTGTATGCAAGGAATTTTACAGGAGTATAAAGGACGCTTTGACGATGCGGAAAATACCTATCGCCGTGTTCTCGCGATACGTCCGGATTTTTTGCCGGCGACCGAAGCCTTGCTTTCCTTGGGGGAAAAATCTCCGCCGGGAAGGATGGAAAGCGGACGCTTGTCGCCAAAGGACCAGGCGAAGGTCGCTTGCGATATTCTGGAGCCTCTGGTTTCGCGCTATCCCGACAACTTGCCGCTCCGCGAAGCGCTCGGAGCCGCTTACCTAAAGGGGCGGGAGTTTGACCGTGCAAAATCCCAGTTCCTCGAAATCCAAAACCGCGATCCGGAATATCCCGAAATCCAGCGTCGCTTGCAGGAAGCCTCTTCCGTCCCCCCGGTCCGCGACGTAAAAAAGAACATTCTCGCAGACAATCTGAATCGCGCAATCGACAGTATGCGGACTCTTCCTTCGACGGGACATTCGTTTGAATCGAGCCTCGGGCATTATCTGGTGCGCTACGGGGCTTCGCCGAAAGAATTTTTCGCCAAATACTCCGCCTCGAATTTCAAGAAGATTAAGAAGAACGCTTGGCAGGAAACTTTTTTTGAAGCGCCTTATTTTCATCGATACACGATCCTGTTTGACGAGAAGGCTCGCTTTTACGGAGTGCATGTCGTGGTAACGGATTCGAACGTCGTTGCGAACAAGACGACGAATACGCCGGAAATCTATACGACTCTTCTCCAGCTGAACTCGCGAATTTCCGGTCTCGGAACGGAAACCGGCGAAACCGAATGCGACGGGACGGTTCTCTCCGGAGCGACCTGGGAGACGCGGGACAACTTTGAAATGCTCGCCCGAGTGGTCGGGAAGCCGGCGGAAGTTCGCATGATCCGGCTGGACAAGTCAAAAATTCCCGAAGGAATGCGACTTTGCGATTATTCGAAGTATCTTTTTATGGATTGATTTGTACGTTGTGACTATGAGTGCCCGGAAGTTCTTTTTGTTGTTTCTGCTGCTCGCTGTCGGAGCGGTTCTGGAAGGTTGCACCTGCTGCGCCTATCTGAATCACATCTTCAATGCGGACAGGAACTATGAAGATGCCGTCAAGTTGGAAGCGGCCAAGGCGGATTCGATTCCCGCGGACTCCGAAGTCGTGGCGACTGGCGAAGCGGCGAAGAAATACGACAAGGTAATCGAGAAAGGTTCGCGGGTCTTGGAACGGTTTCCGGATAACGATCGCCAAACGGCTCGGGCGGTGTTTCTCATCGGCGAATCCTTTCGGCACAAAGGAGAATGGGGGAAGGCTGTCGCAAAGTACGACGAATTCGAACGGTATTTTTCCGACCACGATTCCATGCCGAAAGTGGAATACGAGCGGGCTTATTGCCTTTATAAAAATGGCGAATATGACGTGAGCCGTTTTGCGCTGCAGTCGATTCTCGATGCCGGAGCGGAACATCCTTTTTACAATGACGGGCTGAACCTGCTGTCGCTGCTAGAGGAAAAGGGCGATTTTACGGAACAGGCGATTGCCGCTCTGGAAAAGATGCTCGCCGATTCAAACGGAACGCCTTATATGCGCGGTCGTGCGCACTTGCGCTTAGCGTCCCTCTATTTTAAGCTGGAAAATTATCCGAAGGCGCGGGAACATTACAAGGCGAAGGAAATCGTCGAGTTGCCGCTCCGGGACCAGTATTCGGCAAACCTTCATGCGGCGGAATGCCTTGCCGCGACCGATGCTTTTGCGGAAGCCGCCGAAGAATACCGGGTGATGATCGAAAACAAGGATTATGAACAGCACTTGCCCGACATGTATGTGCGCCGCGGGGAACTTTTGCTCCGAGCGAACGACTGGACAGGCGGTGAAAAACTTTTGCACTTTGTGACGGACGAGTATAAAAAGTCGGAATATGCTTCGCGGGGATTCTTTGACCTGGGAGATTTTTACCAGACCGAAAAACGCGAATACGAACCGGCTCTCGCCTATTACGATTCGAGCTTCCTTGCGCGCCCCGGATCGAGCTGGGGAAAAAACGCCCGGGAACGTCGCGATGCGCTTCGTCGGCTGCTCGCTTTGCGGGAAAAGGATTCGCTTGCCGATACGACGCTCCAGGCGAAAAAACAGTTCTTCGATACCGAATTTCAGATTGCGGAACTGTTCCTTTTTAAGCTTTCGGAAATGGACAGTTCGCTGGCGCGTCTCGACAGGATTATCGAAGGTTCGCCGGATACCGCCGTGGTGATGCGCGCCACCTATGCGCGGGCCTTTATCTATGACGAGTTCAAGCAGGACCCGGACCGTGCCGAGGAACTTTACAAGGAAATCATCGCCAAGTATCCGCGGACGGAATACGCGAAGCAGGCTCAGGTGAATCTAGGCGTCAAAGTGACGGTCAAGACGCCCGAAGATGAAGCGCACGAACTTTTCCTGAAGGCCGAAAGCCTTTGGGTCGCGGCGAAAGATGTTCCGCTCGACAGCATGGAGCTTGTGGATTCCGCATACGCAAAGGCTCTTGCCGCCTACGATACGGTTTTTCAGGCTTATCCCGAAACGGATGCGGGCGTACAGGCTCTGTATATGAAGGGAATCATCTGGGAAATGTCGCCGGAGACAAAGGATTCCGCGGCCTTCGCTTTCAGAAAGTTGCGAAACGAACATCGGGATTCGCCGTGGGGAATCGATGCGGAAAAACGCCTCCAGACCCGGATGTCCATTACGGATGAATCCTTGGCGCGGCTCCGCAAACGCGTGGAGCAGAATGCCGCCTATGTCGATAAGCTTTCCCAGCAGTATTATGAAGGCTTGTCGGCAGCCGAGAACAAGAAGAACGGTCCTGACATCAAGTCTTCCGAAGACGAGGTCCTGGAAAATTCCTACAACAGCATGTATGATTTTGAATAAAATTTACCCTTTTTTGGGGAAAGAAAACTAGGCAACTTTCGGATACAAAGCGGAGAGTTTCGGAATGGCGTCCAAGGATTGTCTGTAAAATTCGTCGTCCTGCTCGATTCCGATACTGTCGTAGCCTAAAAATTCTGCCGCCGCAAGCGTTGATCCGCTTCCCGAAAAAGGATCCAATACGGTTCCCGTTCCTAGCGGCAGGGAAGCGTGGACCAGCTGGCGTAAAAAGGATTGGGGCTTGATGCTCGGATGGTTGACGATTTCTCGTTCGATTCTCGGAGTCTTTTCGCTCGGGATAAAATCGGAAAAAGGCTTATTTTTGGCAGGACGCCTTAACGCGCCGGCTTTCCAGAGTCTTAGATTTTCCGCGACTGTTTTTTCGGAAAGGGGCTTTCGAAATAAAATCCAAGGCTCCCAAAGAGCTTTCGGAATGACTGATGTCGAGGCAAATTCGCTTTCCGCATTTTTGGGACGATCGCCACCTCTTAGCGTGCATACGGTGCGGATGATTTCGCCCCTTTTTTCCAATCCGGAATTTCTGAGTGCGGAACTGACAATATCTGACAACAGCGGTGTCTAAGCCAAAAAGATATGTCCTCCGGGAACGAGAACATGGAATGCCAACTCGGACCATTTTTTGAAAAACCGGTAAACGTTTTCGCGTTCTTTGGGGTCGTCGTTTATGACGCTGAATCGAGGAACGGCGATTCGCTGGTGTCCGTCAAAGGCTTGGGGGCGTCGCCAGATGCCGCCTTTTCCCGATCTTTTCTTCTGGATTTCATCCGGGGAATATTCCTTGACGCCGTAGGGAGGGTCTGTTATGATTGCCGTTATGGAATTTTGTGGCTGCAGTTTTAGCCATTCAAAGCAATCGGAATTAAAAACGTGATAGCTCATATTTACAAGGTCCCGGCGGAGAAATTTAAAGGACAATTTAGCAATGGTTTTGCCTTTAACGGACTTTTCTTCTTTTTGTCAAACTTTGACAAAAACGGTTTGTATAATTGGATATATGATTACTGCACAAAAGAACAACTACACGAATAAGCAAAATTTTGGAAATGCAGCGCAACGCTTCTTCTCGGACGGCTTCATCTCCTTTCGTCGGCGTATCGCGGAACAGCTTTCCCTGCAAGGCGCAGAACTTTCGGAAGACGAAGATTCCACCTTGCTCGATTTTTACCGCCAAGGCGAAAACGAAACCTACGTCCTCGCCGCTTTCGGCTATGAGAGCTGATTTTACAGAGCCTGGTATTCGACGAAACGCGTCTTGCCGTAGAAATCCGGCAGGGTTCCGCACCATTTCAGCCAAGGATAGTTTGACGCTTCCGCTTCGAGAATTTTATCCTCGTTTGCTTCCGAGCCGATTTCCATCAAAAGGACGCCTTCGGGATTAAGACGGTTTTGGCTCTGTTCCAAAATTTTCCGGATAAGCGTGAGACCGTCCGATCCGCCGAAGAGGGCGAGCGCCGGGTCAAAATCCCGGACTTCCGGCTGGAGCTTTTCCTTTTCCGCATCGGGAATGTATGGCGGATTGCTGACGATGATATCGAATTTCTCGCCTTCAGGAAGAGCTTCTAGCAGGTTCCCTTCAAAGAATTCGATTTCCGCTTCGTTGAATTTCGCATTTTCTTTGGCGAGATCCAGCGCGTCCCTTGAAATGTCCGTGGCGAGAACGCGCGTTCCGGAAATTTCCTTTTTGACGGCAATCGCAATCGCTCCGCTTCCCGTTCCGATATCCGCAACAGTGGCGGATTCCTTTCCCTGCAAGCGTTCCTTGAGAATGTCGATGAGGGATTCCGTTTCGGGTCTTGGGATGAGAGCGCGCCTGTCGCAACGGATTTCGTGCCCGCGGAAACTGGTCGTTCCGACGATATGCTGGAGCGGTTCGCGTTTTGCCCGACGCGCCACCAGCGGACGGAGAAGTTCCAGCTCATGTTCGGAAAGCGGCTTGTCGAAATTCAGGTAGAGGTCCATCCGCTTCATCTTGAGACCGTGCGCGAGGATGTATTGCGCATCGAGCCTCGGATTGGGGATGCCCTTGTGCTGGAAGAAAGAAGTCGTCTTGTTTAAAATTTCGAGGACGGTGTTCATGCGAATTTCCCGAGGACTTCTTGGGCGTGGGCCATCTGCAATGCGTCGATGAGTTCCTGGATGTCGCCGGTCATGACGCTTTCCAGCTTGTAGAGCGTCAGGTTTACACGGTGATCGGTGACGCGGTTTTGCGGAAAATTATAGGTGCGGATTTTGGCGGATCTATCGCCTGTGCCGACCATCGCCTTGCGGCTTGCCGCCTCGGCCTGTTCCTTCTTGGCTATCAGGGCGTCAAGGATTTTGGACCGGAGCATTTCCATGGCGTGCAAGCGGTTCTGCAGCTGCGAGCGTTCTGTCTGGCAGCTCACGACAACGCCTGTCGGGATGTGGGTGAGGCGCACCGCGGAATCCGTCTTGTTGATATACTGTCCGCCTGCGCCGCTGCTTCGGTAAGTGTCCATGTGGATGTCGGCTTCCCGGATGTTTACATCGACTTCTTCCGCTTCGGGGAGAATGGCGACCGTCGCCGCCGACGTGTGCACACGGCCTTGCGTCTCGGTATCGGGGACGCGCTGCACGCGGTGAACGCCGCTTTCGAACTTAAGCGTTCCATAGACGCTGTCGCCTTCGATAAAGACCCGGATTTCCTTGTAGCCGCCCACCGTACCTTCCGATGCATCCTGGATGGTCATCTTCCATCCCATGCGGTCTGCGTAGCCGCGATACATACGGAACAGGTCGCCCGCAAAAAGCGCCGATTCGTCGCCGCCCGTTCCCGCCCGGATTTCGAGCGTTGCATTCCGATAATCCCACGGATCCTTGGGAACCATCAAAATCTGGAGTTCGTCTTCGAGAGCAGCGATATGTTTTTCGAGCGGCGGGATTTCCGCCTTGGCGGCTTCGGCAAATTCCGCATCGTTTCCGCCGAGCGCCAGTTTCCATTCCTTTAAATCGCTCGACAGCTGGATATATTCGCGGGCCTTCTGGCAGCTCTTTTCGAGGCCTTTGTACTGCTTCTGGAGCTTGGTATAGAGAGCCTGGTTCGAAACGACTTCGGGGGACGAAAGTTCCGATTCCAGTTCTTCGTATTTTTCGATCACTTTTTGTGCGGCTTCTAACATCGGAAGCGAATTTAGAAAATTTATGGTCGGTGCCTTTCAAAAAAATGCGGAAGATGGTCGCTTCGCAAAAAATAAAAGATAGATTTGACAAATATGATTTTTATACTGCTCGCCGTTGCCTTGCTTGCCGTAGCCTTTTTGATTTGGGGCTGGAACGATGTCGTTCTTCGCGATTCCAAGGGACGGCTCTTGAGCCGCAAGGTGAAATCCGCTGACGAAGGCGCCCTGGTCGGCCTTTCCTACGGAATATACGTCTTTGAAATTTGGCATGTCGGGCTTTTCCATTTGCGTCCGAGGCTCATGAAAACGGTTCGGCTCGAACACGACAAGATTTCCGAAAATGCGTGGAACTTTTCGTACAAATTAAAGAACGAGGCGAGGCTTCTCCGCTTGGAAACAAAAAAATCTGAAACGATATTGCTGAAAGCCAGGCATTTGACGGACTGCGAAATTTTTCAGGCCGTGCAAAAATCCTATTTCAAAATTCTGAACAATCTGTACTTGCCGAAAAACAGTATCAGCGATACGACGACAATCGATTCCGTGCTGATTCATCCGACGGGAATCTATCTGTTTGAAAATTCCGTTTTCGAAGGCTGGATCTATGGCGATGCGGACGGCAAATTTTGGTCGGCGACTGTGATGCGCAACAACCGGACAAAAAACTCGGAATTTGAAAACCCGGTTCTTCGCAGTATGCGGAACGAGGAAGCGGTGCGCCGCATGTTCGAAAAGGCGGAAAGCCTTCCGCTGCATATTTTTTCCTATGTCGTGTTTAGCGACAAGGCGGTTTTGAAGGATGTTCCCGAAAGTTCGGTGGAACGGAAACTCGTCTTGCGAAATCAGCTGGCTCAAAGCCTTGCTCGGACATTCAGCCTTGCAACGCCCGTCTATACCGAAAAAGAAATCGACGAGCTCGCTTTTGAACTCGCCGGTTTTGCAGATAAAGTAACGCTGTGAATTTTAGATTTTGAAATCGACGCCCGCCGCAATGTTGTGACTCGTCCGGTCGTATGTCTTCTTGATACCGTTTTCTTTCTTGGTGTATTCTTCGTAGAGCGTTTCCATGTAGCCGATTTGAACCTGGAGGTTGTCCGTAAAGCGGAACGCGATGCCGCCGCCGACCGACCAGGAATTGGTGACGAAACTCAGGTCGCTGATGTAGTCGTCCGTGATGCCGTACATCGTGCGCTGCACGCTCGCCGAAATGGTGAGAGGCTTTAGAATGTCCGCTTCGACGCCGAGTACAAATTCATTTTCGTCGCCGTCCAAATCGTCCTGCTTGTCCTGCGGGTAATTGGCGAACGTGTCGAAGTAATGGTGGTAGCCGATTCCTGTGCGGAAGCGTTCTGTCCAGGCGTAGTTGAATCCGACGGAAAGGATGCCCGGAAGATCGTTGTCGGATTTTTTCCCGTCGATGAATTGCGGCATGTATTGGGTGACGACAGCATCGATTTTGTCGGTTTCGTTTTTCATCTGGATGAACGTGTTGTGTTCATACTTGATGCCCGCGCTGAATTTCTTGTAATGGAATCCGAGGCTCGCTATCGGCGTGATTCCCCAGCCTGTCTGTTCGCAGTCGAGGAGCGTCTTGTTCAGCATCGCATCGAGCTTTTGGAGCGTCTTGTTCAGCATCGCATCGAGCTTTTCGTTCGGGACGAGAGATTTCATGGAGCCGTTGTAGGAATTGTAAGCGTAATTCAGGCGTGCTCCGAGAAATGCGGAGAACATATCCATGAAGCGGTAGCTTGCGCCGAGCTGCCACGCATAGACGTATTGCTTGCCGACAAACTTCGCTTCGTAAAGCTGCGTCGGGCTTTGGATATTATAAGCGCTCATCAGTTGTCCGAGAGCGGGCATTTGTTCCGCGGTCTTCTGGATAGTCTGCGAAAGCAGTGCATCGATCAGGGGAAGCCCCTTGTTGAATTTGGCTTCTCCGCCACCGCCGATGATGTAGAATCCGCCCGAAAGCGCAAAGTTGCCATGGTGCCAGTTGACAAGTAGGCTGGGCATCACCGGGACAAAGGACTTTCCTTCGTAATCGCCGAGCTTGTCCGTATCGATTTCGCGGGTTTGCCAAACGGTCTGGCTGTGGGCGGAAACGTAAAGCCCGTCGTTCATGAACGCGGTTCCCGCCGGGTTGTAGTAAACCGCAGAAGTTGTCGTCGAAGCGTCCTGGGCAAAGTTGCGGACAAAATCTGTCGATTGGTTGGTGTTGTGCATGAGGCCACCGGCGAAAGTTGCCGATGCGAAAAGAGGAATGAGTTGTTTGATTTTCATAGGAACCGTTTTGTTTTGCGCGTAAGCTAGTTAATTGATGAAAAAATCCAAGGCTATTTTTTCGTACAAATGAAATTTTTACGTATAAATGAATTTGCATTTAGCTATAGATAAAACGGCGTTTAATTATTGCGTACAAATGAAATTTGATTTAACAATTCGCTGTAAAACAAGGATTTTCCTGAATGTCGGTTTAACAACAAAACTTGTTGAACTCTCTTTTAATTTTTTCCATTCGGAGAAAAGGATGTTTTCTAGATTTATAATATGGCGATAGACAATGCGATTTTACGTCGGACGGAACTCCTGCTCGGAGACGCTGCGATGCAGGAAATTTCAAAAAAGAGCGTGATCATCTTTGGCGTCGGAGGCGTCGGTTCCTGGTGCGCGGAAAGTCTCGTCCGGTCGGGAATCCAGAAGCTCACCATCGTCGATAGCGACCGCGTCTGCATCACGAATGTCAACCGCCAGCTGATGGCGACCGTCAAGACCGTGGGACAGGTCAAGGTCGAAGCCCTCAAGGAACGTTTGTTACAAATTAATCCGTTAGCGGAAATCGAAGCCCGGCAGGAAATCTTTACGGCGGAAACCGCGGAAAATTTTCACATCGAAAAGTTCGACTATATCATCGATGCGATTGATTCGTTGAAAGACAAGGCTTTGCTGATTCTCTTGGCATGCAAGACGAAATCGGTGTTCTTCTCTTCGATGGGCGCCGCCCTGAAACTTGACCCGACAAAAATCCATGTCGCCGAATTTTGGAAAGTCCAGGGATGCCCGCTTGCGCGTGCGCTTCGCACAAAGTTCCGCTCGAAGAAAACATTCCCGAAGAAAAAATTCCAGTGCGTCTATAGCGAAGAGCTTTTGCAGAACAAGGGAAAAAATGGAACCTGCGGAACGGACAAGTGCATGTGTCCCAAGGCGAAAACGGGTCCTGGCAACCAGGAACTTTTGAATCACGAATGGTGTTCGAGCAAGGCGCAAATCAACGGAACGCTCGCGCATATCACGGCGATATTCGGGTTCACGATTGCGGGTTTGGTCCTCAAGGATATCGTGCAAAAAGCGGAAGCTATTTCAGGCTCGCAAACATAACGTCTTTTGGCGGAGTGGAATGTTCCCCGATGAACTTTTCCATCCAGACCATGTTGTACCAGCGTCCGAACTTGCTTGCGCAATGGTGAAAGGTTCCGGCGAGGGAAAAATCTAGGTGCCTGTGAAAATCGATGCTGCTGCTGTCGAGATATTCGTCGGGAACGTCCGGGCAGGCAATGCAGGCGTAGAGATTGGTGACGCCCATTTTCCCGAGAAGATGTTCTAGTTCCCCGTATAGCGTTTTCCCGATTCCTTGGCGGCGAAAGTTCCGGTCGATGTAGATGGAAAGTTCCGCGGACCAATTGTAAGCGGGTCTTGCGTAAAACGGTCCCGCATAGGCGTAGCCGATGATTTGACTGTCGATTTCCGCGACGATGTAGGGATACTTGGAAAGCGTCCGGGCGATGCGCCCTTGAAATTCTTCGACAGAGGGGACGGCTGTCTCGTAAGTGATGGCGGTATTGAGAACGTATGGCGCATAGATTTGCCGAATCGCTTCGGCGTCTTCGACGGATGCCTTTCGAACTTGAATCTCGGACATGTCTTTAAAATAAAAAAGGCTCCGGCTAGCGGAAGCCTTTTCAAAAATTTCCCCGTTTACTTGAGGTCCAGCGCCTTGTCCACGCCGTCGATGAGCTGACCGTTTTCGACGACGGCGAAGCCTCCCGTGTAGCCCCAGTGTTGCCAGGGAATCTGGAGCGTGTCGCTGATTTCACGGACGGCGGTCATGTAGTTCAATACGCTCTGCGGATCGGATTTGGGGCTGTATGCGCCGAATTCGTTCCAGACCAGAGGCACGTTGTTTTCGACCGCCCATTTCTTTGCCTTGACGATAAGGCTTAGGATATAGCCTTTGCTGCCCGTCTTGTAATAGTTCTTTACCGCAGACTTGACCCAGCTTTCGGTAGAAGCCTTGACTCCGAAATCCGAGGAATATTCGGACCATTTTTCCGGGTCGTAGGGGAAGGGGAGATTCTTGATGGTCGCGGCTGCACCCCACGAAGCGCCTTGGTGGGTGAAGACGAACGGGTCGTAGGAATGGAACGCATAGACGATGTTGTTGTCGCTGAACGGTGTGCGCTTGATGAGGTAGTTTATCGCATACCATTGGACATCCCCGAAGATAATCGTGTGCGTGGAATCGACCGTGCGGATGGCGTCGATCATCCCTTGCGCTGCGGTGGTCCAGTCGTCCTGTGAAACCTTGCCGCTTGTCATGTCCGGCTCGTTCAAAAGTTCATAGAAAATGTCTTCGCGGGAATTTTCGGCGTAGTGTGCGGCGACCGCTTTCCATACGCCCGCCATCATCCTCAGATATTGCGGGTCTGTTGCCGATGTTGCGTTGTAGCTGTTGTCGTATTCATGATAGTCGATGGTGAAGGACATCCCGTAGCGTTCCGTCCAGTTCACGAAGGAATCCAGGACGATGAAAATGGAATCGTTCATTTCGAGTGCGACTTTTCCCGTCGTATCGTTCAAAAATTCGGTGCGGTTCGAAACGTAAAGGTCGAGGTCTATCGGAAGCCGTAGAGCCTTGAAACCGCTTTCGGAAAGGAGCTTCACGTCGCTTTCGCCGAATTCAAATTCGCCGGTGAATTTTCCGTCTGCTTCTTCGAGCCAGTTGGTAAAGTTCACGCCCTTGTTCAGATACTTCATCGCCTTTTCCTGAAGCGGATTCGAAATGCCGATGTCTCCGATGTCGATGTTATAGACCATCGGATCCTTGATGGTCATGTCGGCATTTTTCGGCGGGAGGTCTTCTGCGCCGACCAGGTAAATGTCGTCAACGATGACGGAATCCTTTTTGCCGTTGCCCTTGACCTGGAAGCTGATGGCGGTTACGTTTGCCGGATTGAACGGGACGGAAACGCCCCATCCGCCTTGCATCAGGTCGTCGAACGCAATGGTGACAGTGGTCCAGCCACTCGACTTTTTCTCGGATGCCAAGTGGACATCATAGTCGAGAACGTCGCTGGTCTCTACGTGGATATAGTGCGCCGCACCCTTGTAGGAATAGCGGATTCCCGCGTATTTGCTGACATCGACCGTCGATGGAACTTGAAAACCCCAACCGACAAACGGATCGTATTGGTAATTGCCCTTGTCCAGGCTGAACTCGACTTTCAGGGCGTACTTGGATCCGTTATCCGTTTCCGTTGCGATGATGTTCCCTTCGGCGTCGGTGGGCGTCGTGATGGTGGAAGCTCCGTCGTTTCCCGCATCGTCGTAAGTGTACCAGCCGCTGCCGATTTCCGTTTCACCGTTGCCGTCTTCGAAATTGTCGAGAAGAAGACCGTTTTTGGGAGCGTCGATTGTTGAGGACGAGCTTTCGGCGGCCTCTTCGGACGAGGAACTTTCTTCCGTCACCGATGACGAGGAAAGCTCTGCAGATGAGCTGCTCTCTTGCGGGGAACTGGACTTGTCGTCGGAACAGGCGGCGAACAGGGAAAACGCCGATGCGACGGACAGGATTGCTAGACGACGAATGTGCATAAAGCCTCCGTGATGTTTTCCTTAAAATACAGAGATTTTGCCGGGAGCGGTTCTCGGATAGCGATTAAATATGAATTTGTCGTTTACAGGCGAAAACGCGAGAGATTTGGTCTTGGCGAGAAAATAAAAATAACTCGGAATTGAAATTCGGTAAATGAATGTTGCCGGTTATTCTTCAAAATCAGCTTTTCCGTGAGGTGGTTATTTTTATTGATTTCTAGATTTTAGATAGAAAAAATTGCTTGAGGTTTATCGCTCATGTTCCGTGAAGTCAAAAAAGACGAATCCTTTCCGCAGATCGAAGAACGTACGCTCGCTCTGTGGGACAAAGACAACGCTTTCCAGAAGTCGCTCTTCGAGGGCGAAGGGCGTCCCGTTTTCAACTTTTTCGACGGGCCTCCGTTTGCGACGGGGCTTCCGCATTACGGTCACCTGCTCGCCGGAACCATCAAGGATATCGTGCCGCGCTACTGGACGATGAAGGGCTATAGCGTTCCGCGCGGTTTCGGATGGGATTGCCACGGGCTTCCGATCGAGAGCCTTATCCAGACGAAGCTGAAGCTCGCCGGCGTCGCCGAGATCCGCGCCTATGGCGAGGACCGGTTCAACGAAGAGTGTCGCGGGGCGGTGCTGAAATACACGAGCGAATGGAAGAAGACGGTGCGCCGCATGGGCCGCTGGGTGGATTTCGACAAAGGTTACAAGACGATGGACCGGACGTTCATGGAGAGCGTTTGGTGGGTTTTCAAGCAGTGCTTCGACAAGGGTCTGATTTACCAAGGATACCGCATCCAGCCGTATAGCCCGGCGCTCGCTACGCCGCTTTCGAACTTCGAGACGAACCAGGGCTACAAGGATCGCCAGGATCCGTCGCTCACGATTATCTTCCCGTTGGTTTCGGACGAGGCGAAGTTCCAGGGAACGAACCTTCTCGTGTGGACGACGACACCGTGGACGCTTTATTCCAATTTCTGCATCGTGGTCGGCGCGGATATCAAGTACAACCTTGTGGAATTTGAAGGCAAGCGTTACTGGATTGCGGAAAGCCGCACCGCGGCCTACTTCAAGAATCCGAACATCGTCGATACCTGCATGGGGTCGGAGCTTGTCGGCAAGAGCTACGAGGCGCTTTCGCATATTTCCGATGCGTATGTGACGCCGGACCAGCTTTCCCGCCATTACAAGATTTATGCAGCGGATTACGTGAGCACCGAGGACGGTACAGGTGCCGTTCACACCGCGCCTTCTTTCGGCGAAGAGGACTTCCAGACCGGAGCGCGACTCGACCTCGGGCTTTTCGATCCGCTCGATACCGAGGGCAAGTTCACGGACAAGGTTCCGATGTGGAAAGGTCTCGGAGCGAAGGATGCCGACAAGGGAATCATCCGCTACTTCAAGGAGCAGGGCCGCGTGTTCAAGCAGGACACGATTGTGCACAGCTATCCGCACTGCTGGCGTACCGGGGTGCCGCTGATCTATCGCGCGCTCAAAACGTGGTTCCTCAAGGTAGATGCTCCGGTGACAAGCGCAGACGGCGTGACGAAGACGCTTAAGGAATGGATGGTCGAAAACAACCAGAAGGTGAACTGGGTGCCGGACCACATCAAGAACGGACGTTTCGGCAAGTGGCTCGAAGGCGCGCGTGACTGGAACCTTGCCCGCAATCGCTTCTGGGGAACGCCTATCCCGGTGTGGCTCTCCGATGACGGCGATATGCTCGCTGTGGGTTCCATCGCGGAACTCGAAAAGCTTTCCGGGAAAAAGCTCGACGACTTGCACAAGCACTTTGTCGATAAGGTTGAAATCGAGAAGGACGGAAAGGTTTACCGCCGCACGCCCGAAGTATTTGACTGCTGGTTTGAATCGGGATCGATGCCATATGCGAGCCACCACTATCCGTTTGACAACAAGGACTTTGTCGAAAATACGCTGCCCGCGGACTTTATCGCCGAAGGTCTCGACCAGACGCGCGGCTGGTTCTACACGCTCACGATTCTTTCGAATGCGCTGTTCCAGAAGCCGACATTCAAGAATGTCATCGTGAACGGCATCATCCTGGCGGAAGACGGCTCCAAGATGAGCAAGAGCAAGAAGAACTATCCGGACCCGAACGAGCTGATCGACCGTGTGGGCGCGGACGCAATCCGTCTTTTCCTTATCAACTCGGCGGCTCTCAAGGCCGAAGACTTGCGCTTTTCGGAAGAGGGCGTGAAGGGAATCGTGAAGCAGGTGATGCTCCCGCTGTGGAACGCCGTGAGCTTTTTCGTCTCCAACCACAATGCCGATGCCGCCAAGGGACAACTCTCGTGGAAGCCCGGCGATGCCGTGAAGAGCGAGAACGAACTCGACCGCTGGATGCTTGCGACCTTGCAGGATCTCGCTGCGAAAGTGGAAGTCGAGATGAAGGCCTACAGGCTCTACAATGTGGTTCCCGCAATCGTGTCCGCTGTGGATGATTTGACGAACTGGTATGTGCGCCGCAGCCGTCGCCGTTTCTGGAAGTCGGAAAACGACGGGGACAAGAATGCCGCTTACGCCACGATGTACAAGGTGCTTGTCGATTTCAGCAAGATCCTCGCTCCGTTCCTCCCGCTTCTCGCCGAGGAGATTTACCAGATTCTCGTTCGCGAAGTCGATGCGAAGGCGCCGGTGAGCGTGCATCTCTGCGAATTCCCCAGTGCGGATGAATCTCTGAAGGACGAAAAGCTCGTGCAACGTATCGCCATGGTCCGCGGGTTGGTGGAAATGGGACGCACGATCCGTGCCACGAACAACGTCAAGAACCGGATGCCGATTGCGAACATGACGGTGGTTGCCCACGGCGATGTGGAAAAGTCCGTAGTCGAAGCGATGAAGGATTTGATCCTCGAAGAGTTGAACGTCCGCGAAATGAAGTTTCTCGAAGACGAAACTGTTCTCGTCAAGCTGTCGGCAAAGCCCAACTTCCTAGGCATCAAGGCGAAAGGCCCGGAATACGCGAAGAACATGAAAGCGATTTCGGCGAAACTTTCCAGCCTCTCTGTCGATGAAATCAAGGCGTTGCAGAACGGCGGAACCATTTCGTTTGACTTTGGCGAAGTAGGCGCTGACTGCCTGATGATCCAGCGCATCGTGCCGGAAGGACTTGCCGTGAGCGCTGACAGCCATTTTACCGTCGCGCTTGACCTGAAGATCACCGACGACCTGCGCCGCGCCTGTGTCGCCCGCGAACTAGTGAACCGTATCCAGAACCGTCGCAAGGAGCAGGGCTATGCGATTACGGATAAGATCGAAGTAGTTCTTTTCAGCGAAAGCAAAGTGTTCAAGCAGGCTGTCACCGAAAACGAAGACTATATCAAGGGTGAAACGCAGGCGACAAAAATTGTCTGGGCTTCTTCCGCGGACGGTCTCGAAGCGAACGAAGCCGATGGCGAAAAGTTCTGCTTTACGACGGAAAAGACGTAAGTTCGCTAATTGTATCGTTAAAAATCCTGAAGTGGGCTTCACTTTTGGATTTTTCTTTTCTCTCCGCCTTTTGCCAGCCGGCGTCCATCAGGTTGCCTTGACCGCCATCTAGGTTCAGAATTAATTTGTCTGTAAAATTCAAACAAAGTAATCCCCTCAATGGCTCGTGTGGATTTTTAAATTTAAAATTGGCTTCATTTAAGAAAGTTAGTAGTTTTCTAACACCTTTGCCATGGTGGATAGCGGTGATCTTCTTCAACTAGAAAGGATTGAACGGTTTACAAGACAAGAAATGAAAATCATCCAGAAATTTGCTTGAATCGCATGATTTGTCAATTTCATCCTATATGAAATGTTATATTGTAGATGTCCGTTGGCTTTAGGTTTCATAAGAACGATAAAGAACGGTATAAACAAAAAAATGAGAATTTGAAAACTTGCAGGAGTTTATGATG
>CAVKXR010000008.1:0-24037 GCA_963660275.1 Oscillospiraceae bacterium | reverse complement strand
ATATAGTCTTGATTGTTTTTTCGCTGTAAACGCTGATTCTAATCTAGAAAATCTGAAAGCGATTCACAACTGACTTTTTACAAATCGTTTACAAACCATCCCTTTACAAAATTGCCCATACTTCTATATTCCCCGTCCGAGCATCCAAATAGTCTCTGCCGTGTCCCCAAAAAATGGGGGCTTTTTCGTGAATGCGAAAAAACGCCGTAACATACAAACTAACGGAGACTGGATATGAATCGAGAACAATATATCGGGATGCTTCATCGCATAAACGAGGTACGTGTAGGAGGTGGCGATATTGCCGCTTGCATTGCGGAATACCGAAAAAGATATAAGTACGTCTATGTCTATAACGACTCGTGCTTCAAGAAAATTTTTGGAGCGCCTTCCAACAAGGGAATTGCCGCGAGCTTTTTGAACGCTGTCTTGAAACTTGAAGGAGCGAATTGTGTCCGAACCCTTGATTTTGTGGACCCTTCTGTTCCTGGCGGTCCGTTTGTAAAGAGCGTCACTTCGGATCTTGTTGCCCTTAACCAAGACAAGAACCGTATCGTCATTGAAGTCCAGCATAAGGGCGACAGCGAGTTCAAGGATCGCCTCGTGTTCTATACCGCTTGTCATACCTTGCAGAACAAAGTTCCGGGTGAGATTTATAAGCTTCGCAAAATGGATTTTATCGCACTCCAGATGTTTGATGCTTATTCCGATTCTTCCGACTATCGGCATTGCGTTCAGCTGAAAAACCAGAATAATGAACTATTTTTTGGAAAACACACCTTGACCATTGTGGAAGTACGAAAGTTCATCGAAGGTGATTATAAGGAAGACGATAGCCGCTTGGCCCATTGGTTGCGGGCGATTGAATGTGTCAATAATGAATGCGATGAAGGTCCAGAGGACAATCCGTATTGGAAGAATTTGCAAAATGCCGCAAAGTTGTGTAACTTTGATATGGAATATCTTTTGGCAGAGGCAAAGTATATGACGGATATTGCATACGAGATGAATATCGAGCGCAAGGAAGCTCGTGCTGAAGGGCTTGCAGAAGGACTTTCCGAAGGACGATCGGAAGGCGCGCTTGCGGCAAAGCGGGAAATGGCAAGGAATATGCTTGTCGAAAAGTTTCCTGTGTCACAAGTCGTAAAAATTACAGGGCTTAGCGAGTCTGAAATTTTGGATCTCTAGTTCTTTTTTAATATTTCAAAAAGTCGGGTTTCGCGATATTTGCGAAATTCGATTTTTTTTGTTTGAAATCGTTCTGCTTGTTGGTCATTTGCGATAAGCTTGCCAAAAATCTGCTTCTTGGTGGGAGCGTTTGTCAAGATTTTCTACCTTTTCCAAAAAACTCAACCTTCGAGGTTCGGATGACTTTTGAAGAAATGTACGCTCTCGCCTGCGAGCGTAAGAAAGAGATGCCGGAAGGCAAGGGTACGACGGAACTTTTCAGGAAAGGCCCCCATGGAATCGGCAAGAAGCTTGTCGAGGAAGCCGCTGAATCGTGGATGGCCGCCCGCTTTGAATCGCACGATGCGCAGTGCTTGGAACTTTCCCAGGTTCTCTATTATGTCGCCGTGATGATGGCGGAAAAGGGTATCAAGCTCGAAGAGGTGTATGCTAAATTATGATCAAGGTGGCGCTTCCGAACAAGGGGATGCTTTTCGAGCCGACGCAGGAACTGCTGAAGGAATGCGGCTACAAGGCGACGAAACCCTACAAGACTTTGACTCAGCTCGATACGAAAAACGGAATCGAATTCTTCTTTCTCCGGCCGAGCGATATTCCGATGTATGTCGGTCGCGGGATTATCGATGCGGGCATTACGGGTGTGGATTTTAACGCCGAAGCGAAGAGTCCCGCGGTGAAGGTTCTGGACTTGCCTTTTGGCGCGAGCAAGATGTGTGCGGCGGTTCCTAACGAGAGTCCCGTGCAGACGCTCGAAGAGCTTTCGAATGCGACGATTGCGACGAGTTTCCCGAACATTGTGAGCGGCTTCTACAAGAAGGACATGAACTTTGTCGTGCTGGAAGGCGCGGTCGAAATTTCCGTAAGCCTTGGCGTTGCCGATGCGATTGTGGATGTCGTCGAAACCGGGACGACGCTCAAGCAGGCTGGTCTCCGCATCGTGGGAGAGCCTCTTTTCCGCAGTAATGCGGCGCTTTTCTGCCATCCCGAAAAGCAGGGCTTGGAAGAGGTTCACACCTTGATTCGCCGGATCGAGGGAAAGCTCGTCGCGAAAACTTATATGATGATCGAGTATGACTGTCCGGCGGACTTGCTCGACCGGGCCTGCAGTGTAACTCCGGGACTTGACGCTCCGACGATTTCGAAGCTTCACGGACGCGACTGGTATGCGGTCAAGGCGATGGTTCCCGAGGAAGACGCCAATTCCATCATGGACAGGCTCTGGGATGTCGGTTGCCGGAGCATCCTTCTCTTCAGCATCAAGTCGGCGAGAATCTAGGACGGATCGATGGCTCCCGTGGAATCTCCGGCTTACCTTGCGCGCCAGCCGATTCTCGATTCGAATCGGGGAATTTTTGCCTATGAGCTTCTGTTTCGCGATTCACCGGAAGGCCGGGTTGCAGTTATCGAAAACGGTGTCCGCGAAACGGCGCAGGTGCTTGAAAATGTCCTGAACAACATCGGGCTTTCCCGCTTGGTAGGCAACCACAAGGCGTTTATTAACTGTAGCCGCGAAATGCTTCTCGACAACATTTTCGGACCGCTGGATTCGGAGCGCTTTGTTTTGGAAATCCTGGAAACCGTCCCTGCCGAAGCTCCCGTTATTTCCGTCGTCAAAAATTATTTTGATCGCGGTTTTGAATTTGCTCTCGACGATGTCGTGTTCGAACCGGAATGCCTCGCCCGCATCGAACCGTTTTTTCCGTATGTCAAGTATGTGAAGCTCGATCTGGTCGAAAATGCGCCCGAAGCTCTGGCTGCCGCCGTTCCCTATTTTAAAAAGCGGGGAATGATTCTGCTTGCGGAAAAGGTGGAGACCGAAGAGGATTTTGAAGCGAGGCTTTCGGAAGGCTACGACCTTTTCCAGGGATATTTCTTTGCAAAGCCGGAAATCGTCCGCGGAAAGAGGATGGACGGCTCCCTCTCTTCCATTTTGCGCCTAATCCAGTTCTTGCGCGGGGATGCGACGCTTGCCGAAATCGAGAGCGCCTTTTTGAAACAGCCCGCCTTGTCCAAGAGTTTAATCCAGTATGCCAATTCCCAGAAGTCGTTCCGTAGGCATCCGGTGGAGACGGTCCAGGATGCGATTGCGTGGTTAGGCGTACCCCATTTGCAGGACTGGCTGATGCTTCTTTTGTATGCGCAACCGGAAATGGGGCGTTGTGCGCAGGGTTCGGCGCTTTTCCAGAACGTTTCGCAGCGGGCGAGGTTTTTGGAAGCTCTTGCGGAAGTGATCGATCCGGAAGGACCGCTTCCGGGGCAGGCTTTCATCATGGGAATCATCAGCCGGATGGACGCCCTGGTAAAGGCTCCGATGCCGACGATTCTCGAAGACCTGGAAATCGACAGGGAAATTTCAAGTGCGCTTCTGCACGGTTCGGGAAAACTCGGAACGCTGCTTGCGTTAGCGGAAGCGGTGGAAAACGATCGCAAGGAACGCATCGGAATCTTGATGAAACGGCTTTCCCTTTCGAGCAAGAATGTCGCGGACAGTCTGAGCACCGCTTACGGATGGATGGACCATGGTTGAACCGCCGAGCCTTGAAAAACTGATCCAGGAATTTTCTGCCTTGCCGGGCATCGGAAAGAAGACCGCGCGGCGGCTTGCTTACTTTGTACTCATGCGACCGAGGGATCGCGCGGAGTCCCTTTCGCGGACGATTCTCGAAGCCTGTGACAAGGTGAAGCGTTGCGAGCGTTGCCATTCGTTTGCCGAAGAAAGTCCTTGCCCGATTTGCAAGGCGCGGGAAAACTCTCGGACGATTTGCGTCGTCGAAAAGTTCTCGGATATCTTGCCGTTCGAGAATGCGGGAATCTACCGTGGGCTTTACTTTGTACTCGGCGGCGTCCTTTCCCCGCTAGACGGTATCGGGCCGGAAGCCTTGCATATTCCGCAACTCGTGGAGCGGATTCGGACGGAAAAAATCGAAGAAGTCATCTTTGCCCTGGGATCAAGCCCGGAAGCGGATTCGACGCTCCTGCTCATCGACAAGCTTCTCGAAGGCGTTCCTGTCAAGCGTTCAAGCCTTGCCCGCGGAATTCCGATGGGCAGCGAATTAGAGTATATTGATGAAGTCACCGTGCTCAGGGCTTTTGAATCGAGGACAGGAATATGAAACAGGAAAAGGATTTTCGGGAAAACCTCAAGGCGGAATTCGTCACTGCGGCGACAAAGCCTTCGCAGATACCGACGGACGGGCTTCCGCAGATTGCGTTTCTCGGGCGTTCGAACGTGGGGAAGTCCTCGCTCCTGAATGCGCTGACAGGCAAGAAAAAACTGGTGCGTATCAGCTCGAAGCCCGGCAAGACGAAGGAAATCAATTTTTTTAGGATCAACGAAGCTTTTTATCTAGTGGATCTTCCGGGCGTGGGATTTGCCGGCGTGAATTTTGGGAAGGTCGATGAGATGGAAGGCGGAATCCGTTCCTTTGTCGAGCATTCGAAGGCTCTTCGCGGAATCGTCTATCTGATCGATTCGAAGCTTGGGCCGCAACCGGTCGATCTCGAAACGATTGAAGGCATCCGTAGCCTCGGATGTCCCGTAATGCCCGTGATGAGCAAGTGTGACAAGGCGAACCAATCCGAGACGGCGAAAACGCGAAATGCGATTGCGTCGATTTTTGGAGAAGATGTTCGCCCGATTCGTCTGAGCACGCTTCGAAAAATCGGCCTTTTTAATCTGTGGCAGGAAATTCTTTCGGCTGTCGCTTCCGAGGAAAAATGAAGTTCCGCCGGACCCTTGACGACTGGACGCTGTTCGGTTCGATTTTCGACAGGCTCGGACGATCCTTTCTTTCGACGGTTTTTGGCAAGCAGCTGCTTCTTTTCTTTCGCGTCATCCATTCGATTTTTTCGGAAGGGCGAAACCTGCGGACGGATATCCGGAATACTATCCGGCAAATTTATTTTACCGCGGTAGAGGTCTTTCCGGTCCTCTTTGTCGTGGCGACGCTTACGGGAACCGTCACGATTATCGAAGCTCTTACGGTGATGCCGCGCGTCGGGTTTTCGGATGCTTTTGGCGGGCTGATGGTCGTCGTACTCGTTCGCGAAATCGGTCCGATTCTCACCGCGTTCCTGATTTCTGGCCGCAGCGGTTCCGCGCTGACGACGATGATCGGGACGATGGCTATCAATTCCGAAGTAGATGCCCTTTCGACGCTAGGCGTAAGCCCGGTCCGCTATCTGGTGATGCCGGCTCTTGTCGGTGGGACGCTTTCCATGCTGATTGCGAACATTCTGTTCTCGGTATCGGGAATCTGCGCAGGCTTTGCCGTGACAAAGCTCATCGTAGCCGTTTCGGGAGATGCCTTGAACCTGCACGTCTCCTGGCATTACCTTTCTACGTCGATTCTGAACTCCTTGACTGCGACAGATTTTGTCATGACGATAGTCAAGCCGCTGATGTTCGGGACCATCATTTTCATCAACGCCTGCTATCACGGTCTGAATATCCGCAAGGACATTCGGCAGGTTCCCAAGGCGACTTCCCGCTCTGTCATCTACTCGTTCCTCTTTGTCATCGTCACGGACGTTCTCTTCTCCCTGTTCTACATTTTCGATTATGTCAATCGGGTTTCGAGGATTATCTGATGGACTTTTACCAAGGCGAGGCACTCCGAATCGAAAATCTGCATTTTCGCTATGCAGGTGAAAAAGACGAGGTCATTTCCGGTCTAGACCTGGTGCTTCAGCGTGGCGAGACCCTTTGCGTCGCGGGAGCTTCGGGACAGGGCAAGAGTCTTCTGCTCCGCCTGATAGCCGGTCTGGATGTTCCGACATCCGGGGATTTCTACTATTTCGGCGAGCATTTGCCGAAGTCTCAGCACGATCCGCTTGAAGTCGCGAAGCGAGGCGCGGAACTCATTTTCCAGAATGCCGCGCTGATTTCGAACCTGACCGTCCGCGAGAATGTATCGATGCCGCTCTACTACCATCATCGTGGGACTTCCGAAGAAATCGAGAAGCGGGCGAGCATGGCGTTGGATTTGATGCGAGTTCGTAACGAAGAGTCCAAGTTTCCGCATACCCTGAGTTCCGGAGTTGCCAAGCGTGTTGCGATTGCGCGCGCCTGGGCGATGGATCCGCGGTTGCTCCTGATGGACGAGCCGACTTCGGGACTCGACAATTACAACCGGAACATGCTGATTCCGTTGATTGACAACATGCAGGCGATGTTCAAGACTTCGCTCATTCTGGTGACGCACGATTTGCTGATTGCGCGGGAGCTCGGCGCGGACCTCTGTTTTCTTTCGGGGAAAAAACTGACGCCTCGTTTGAAGTTCGAAGAATGGCTGAAATCGGATCTGCCGATTGCGCATGAAATGTTCCGCAATCTGCGGGAATTTCAGGAAGAGGATTCCCATTCCTAGAGAAAAATTTATCTTTCAGATTGTCTGCGTTTGGCGCGATAAGGAGAATTGCTGATTGTTAAAGCCCGTGCGGAAGATTAATTGGATGGATTTGTCCGGTCTCTTGGTCGGTGTCTTTATCACGTTCGCCGTGATGGTTTTCTTGACGGTTCTCTATGCGCGGATGACTTCGGCAGGCGTTATCGGAATCGAGGAATACAAGCTTTATAGCAATTTTGAAAAAGCGCAGGGACTTCACGCCGGGACGGAAGTGCAGATCAGCGGCGTGAGTATCGGGCATGTTTCGGACATGAAAATCGAAAGTTCGGGTATGGTCCGCATGGAGTTTACCATCCGCCGGGAATTTCAGCCGTGGATTACGGACAAGGCGACGATTTTTGCCATCCGCGACCAGAACGTGATTTCGGAGCGTGTCATCAATATCGATGTGCGGAAAGGCGAAGGGCGCGTCCTCGAAGACGGTGAACTGATTACCGCGGGCAAGGCGCAGGATATCGAAACGGTCCTCGAAACGCTGAACGATGTCTTGGGCCGCGTAACGGTCCTGATCAACGAGGTCGATACGCTGGTCGCCCTGACGATGGATACCGGGACGACGATCGGCGCCCTTTTAGGTTCGAAAACGATTTACGAGAAGCTGAATATCCAGCTGGACCGTCTGGACCATTTTTCGTATGAAGGGACGATTCTTTTGGACAAGGTCAGCGGTTCCCTGCCCGCGATTCTCTACCGGACGGATACGCTCACCCGGAAGCTTTCGACGATGACGGACGAACTGGAAGACGCTCCGAAAAAAATCGACAACGTTTTCATCTCGCTCGACGGCGTCTTTGGGCATTTGAACGGGACGATGGATTCGCTCAGCAGGGTTGTCGGAAGCATGAACGGCATCGTGTCGCAGGGCGAGGAGACGCTTAAGAATGCCGACGACTTGATTGAAGGCGCGTCAAACATGTGGATTTTCAAACGTTCGATGCCGCGGCGCGATTCCGTTCCCTTTGTCGCGGAGGATCCGTGGTGATGCGTCGAATTATTTTGGTTCTTTTGCTTTCGATATGCGCTTTTGCCGCGGAATCCAAGGACTTGGCGTTTCGGGCGGAAAAGGCGTTCAAAGCGGGGAAGTTTTCAAAGGCGAATGCGCTTTATGAACGGGCGCTGCTTTCGAGCCGAAAGGAATCCGACCTGGAATCCGAAGGGAGAATCCTGATTGCGATGGCGAACCTGCGTACGAAAAGTCTCGATTTGGAATTTGCCGATCGGCTGCTTTCTAGCGTTCGCAAGGCGGAACTTGATACGGCAACCCTTTCCGCCTATTATCTTGCGTGGATGGAACTTTTTCTGGAAAAGGAAAACTACGACAAGGTTATTGAAATCAAGTATTCGATGGATGAAAAATTCCTGAAGCGGATTCCGGGCGGAATTCTCGGAAATATCCTTTGCGTGTCGGCGGTAGCCTTTGCCGGGAAGGGCTTTTCGGAGCTTTCGGAGCGCTACTTGAAAGATGGCGAGGAGGCTTTTGGCGGAGCTGCTCCCGGTACGATTGCCTTTGCCGCGGCTCGGTCTGCGGGGCTTTTGAAACGCCAGCCCGAAGCGGATTCGCTTTACAATATCGCGTTAAAAAGTTCGGTTCGTGCGGGGAGACCGTTTATGTCGGCGACGATTCTCTACTATCGGGCTTTAAATGAAAAGCTCCCGCAGGTAGCCAAGGATTACTTTGTTCGCAGTGCGAATGCCTTTGATCTGATGGGACTTCCCAAAAATTCCAGGCGAGCAAAGGCTCTTGGGGAAAAGTTCTAGTCTTCCTTTTTCAGCGACAGCAGCTTGCGGTAGGCGTAGCCCGGGTCGATGGCGTGTTCCGTCAGCTTTTCCAGGATGGACTTGATTTCCTTGACTTCGACGGAATCTTTCCATGTGCGGTGCAGAACCCGCATCGTCTTGGGGTAAAGGCTTCCAAGGAGGCCTTTGTTCTGCGGATTCATCGCATCGTTTACGAGGACTTCGACGGCCATTTCCGTTTGCATGGCGTTCAGTTCAAAGTTGCGGTAGATGGTCTTGATGTGCGGAGGAATCGTCGTGTCGGGATTTGTCGAAAACCGTCGCATGACTTCCGCCGCTTCCGCATAGTTGTGCGTCGGGCCGTTGGCGAGCCTTAGCGCAAAGTAGATGGCAAGTCTCCAGTCGTCTGGATAGACGCGAATCGCCCGCCGCATCACGGTGAAGTCGGTCGTGTCTTCGGCATCGGTATTGGTGACGCTCCCGACGACGGAATAGGGCGTATAGAACAGGGAATCGAGTTCCGTGGAAAGGTTCCCGACATGGGAGAGCCAGGAATAGGACTGCCCCGAAAGGTAGCTGTCTCCCAGATCGATGATTCCGCTAATCCAGAAAAGCCCCGCAGCGGTCACGTTATGTCCGACGGCAATCGCTTTCGCATAGTTTGCCTTGGGCAGGAATTCTTCTTTTTGCGGCAGGCTGGGAAGGGGCTTTGCGAAATGAAAGGCAAAGGCTATTATCACAACCGAAAGAAGAATGAAGATAACGTGGCGCATTTCGGTTCCTCAGGTATCAGCGGACAGCATCGGCGAGAGATTCCAGCGCATCGACACAGGCGGAAGCGTATTCCGTTTCCTTGCCGGTCCGCTGCCAGGCGAAGTTCAGTCCGCTAGAACTGTTGAGAACATGGAACTTGCGCTTGCCGCCGCCGTTTGAAATCGCTTCTAGAACGGTTTTTGCGTCGCCGCCTTGTCCGCCCGGAACTCCCGGAATGGAAACGCCTGGGATGAGGAACGGAATTTCGTGCTTCGCTTCGGCAAAGAACGCGGTGATTTTTTCGAGTTCTTCGGGATGAGTCGCTCCGACGACTGCGCCCAGGTTGCCGTTGTCCCACTCGAGGATCTTGCCGGCAACCTTGAAAAACGCGGATTCGCCGTTTACGGGCATATCCTGAAAGTCCGCTGCGCCCTTGTTGCTAGTCCGGAGCAGCAGATAGACGCCGCTTCCTGTCGGATGTTCCAGGAACGGTCCGACGGAATCCTTTCCCATCCAAGGGCTGACCGTGACTGCGTCCGCACCATAGATGTGGAATGCCGCATCCGCATACGCTGCGCTAGACTTGCCGATGTCCCCGCGTTTCGCATCGAGGATGACCGGAATCCCTGCATCTTTGTAAGCGAGAATCAGGTCGTGGAGAACCTTCATCCCTTCGACGCTCACGCATTCGTAATAAGCGCTGTTCGGCTTGACAACTGCCGGCGCGACATTTCGTTTGGCGCATTCTTCCAAAATGTCCATGTAGAAAAACCGGATTTTTTCTTCGACGGTTTTCACGTTCGGATGTTTCCGCTCCACGGGCATCAGCGAAAGCTTGGGATCCATGCCGAGGCAAATCGGGTTTCCGCATTCCTGGATGCGGGCTTCTAGACGGTCCGAAAACTTCATCAGCCGAGTTCCTTCTGGATTTTCGCCATTTCGTAGGAGAGAATTCCGTGGGCGACAGCGACATTCAGGGATTCGAGCTCGCTTGACATCGGGATCTTGACGGTTTCGTCGGAAATGTCGATGAGATGTCTATCGGTTCCCGCTCCCTCGTTTCCGACGAGGAAAGCTACCTTGCGCAGCTTGCGAGGTTCGATTTCGGAAAGGCTCTGCTTGCCGTGCAGATCCGTCGCGATGATCGTGTAGCCGTAGCGGTGAAGTTCGTTAATCGTTTCAATCAGGTCGCGGTCTCTTTCGAATGGGACGCGGAGGAATGTTCCCGACGATCCGCGGACGACTTTCGGGTTGAACGGATTGACGGAACCTTTTCCGATGACGATTCCCGACGAGCAGAAGCCGAGGCTCGTGCGGAAGATGGCGCCGAGGTTTCCCGGATCCTGGACGGCATCGACTAAAGTCAGAATGCTCCGGCTCTTTTCGTAGTTCGGCTTGGTGCTTGCCATGCGGCAGACGGCGAGAATGCCTTGCGGAGTGACTGTCGAGGAAAGTCTCTGGACCAAATCCTCTCCGATGATTTTGACGCTTGCACCGGCTTTGCGGGCGCGGTCGATGAGATCCTGGAGCGTGGGAATCGGTTCGTAAACATTTTCGCCGTCTTCGTTCAGGACGGGTTCACCGGCTTCGTCGAGCTTTTTCTTTCCGGCTGCGTAAATGCCGATGATTACGTCTTGATGGTTCGCCACGATTTCTTCGACAACGCGGACGCCTTCGGCGATGAACTGCCCTTCGCGGGAGCGGCCTTTTTCCGTCGTAAGCGCGAGCAACTTGCGGAACCACGGAGGGTTTGCCCCTGCCTTTTCCGGAAGGATGTCCGGCGAATCTGCATACTGGAGAAGCGCTTCTTCGTCGCGAACCGCTTCATCGTCTTCGATGAATTTCTGTTCGGGCTTCTGGCGGAAGATGGGGCGGTCTTCGTTTCTGTCGAAAGAGCGTCCACGTTCTCCGAACGACCTGCGCTCTTCGCGGTTTCTTCCAAATGAGTTTCTGCGATCGAAACCACCGTCGCGGTCCCGGAAGGAACGTCTGTCCCGGTCACCAAACGGTCTGCGCTCTCTGTCAAAGGAGCGTTCCCCGTCTCCGAACGACCTGCGTTCTCCGCGGTCTCGGCTAAATGAGCTTCTGCGATCGAAACCACCGTCCCTGTCTCGGAAGGAGCGTCTGTCCCGGTCTCCAAACGGCTTGCGCTCCCTGTCAAAAGAGCGTTCCCTGTCCCCGAACGATCTGCGTTCGCGGTCAAAAGGTTTGCGATCGTTCCGGCTGTCTGCGTTTCTTTCGTCGGAGCCGAACTTGCGTTCCCTGGAACGTTCGAATTCGCGACGTTCGCTGCGAGTTTCCTGGGCATCGGGATCGGTAACTTCGGGATGTCGTCCGAAGCCGTGGTCGGCGGGATTGTCGCTTATACCGAATTTTCCTTGAAAAGTCTGCCGGACGACGCGTTTTGGAGTGTTGTTTTCTTCTGTCATAGTTCTTTGAGTAGTTTGTTTGCGATGGACGTGCCGTCAATGCCAAGCATCCGATACAGGTCCGGAATTTTTCCGTGTTCGACAAACGCATCGGGCAACCCGAATCGGAAGAGCCTGTGGTCTTCGAAATCCAGATCGGCGAGAAGTTCCGCAATTTCGGAACCATATCCGCCGACGACTGTATTGTCTTCGAGGGTGACGATTGTGTGATGCGCGTAGAACAGGTTGCGGTAGTCTTCCTTGTCGAGCGGTTTCACGAATTTGGCATCGACCAAAGTGGGATTGAAACCGTGTTCGATAAGAATCTTCGCCGTCTTTTCGAGTTCGTGTAGCATGAAGCCCACGCCTAGGAGCAGGATGTCCTTGCCCTGCCGCTTGATTTGGAATTTTCCGAATGGAACTGGCAGAATTTCCGGGCGGAGTTCTGCCGAAAGCGCGGATGCGCGCGGAAAGCGGATGGCGACAGGACCGTCCATGTCGATTGCCGCGGTCACCATGTCGCGAAGTTCATTTTCGTCCGAGGGGGCCATGATGGTCATGCCCGGAATGGAACGCAAGTAGGTGAGGTCAAGCGAACCGTGGTGCGTCGGACCGTCCGCGCCGACAAGACCTGCGCGGTCCAGAATGAAAACGACATGCAGATTTTGGAGCGCGACATCGTGAATGATTTGGTCGTATGCGCGCTGCAGGAACGACGAGTAGATGGCGACGACAGGAACTAGCCCGCCGCAGGCAAGACCCGCTGCGAAAGTCACCGCGTGCTCTTCGGCGATTCCCACGTCGATGACCCTGTCCGGAATTTCCTTTGCCATGATGTCGAGACCGCAACCTGTAGGCATGGCGCCTGTGATGCCTACGATTTTTTCGTTCTTCTTGGCGAGGTTCAGGATGGTGTTTCCGAAAACGCTTGTCAGGGAGGGAAGCGACGCCTTTTGGGAAAGCGGCATTCCGCTCTTGGGATCGAACGGTACGGAAGCGTGCCACTTGCTCGGATTTGTCTCGGCGAATTTCATGCCGTGACCTTTTTCCGTCATCACCTGGATGAGGCACGGACCGGGAATCGACTTGACGCGTTCCAGGATGGAAATCAGTTCGTTCAGGTCGTGACCGTCGATAGGACCGAAGTAGCGGATTCCCAGGTCTTCGAAAAACTGCCCCGGTCGGATGGCGTTCTTGACCGCTTTTTCGACGCTTTGCAGGAGCGTGCGGAAATGCCGTCCGATAATTCCCGGAATCTTTTGCATCACCCGGTCGATGTCCGCGCGGAGCTTGTTGTACTTCGGGTCGGAGATCAGACGGTTCAGGTATTTGGGAAAACCGCCGACATTGGGCGCGATGCTCATCTTGTTGTCGTTCAAGATGATGGTCATGTTCTGTTGGGAAAGCCCGGCGTTGTTGAGCGCTTCAAACGCCATGCCGCCGGTCATGGAACCGTCTCCGATGACCGCGACGACATTGTTGTGCTTGTGGAGCTTGTCCCGGGCTACGGCAAATCCCAGAGCCGCGGAAATGGACGTTGAAGCATGTCCGACACCGAACGCATCGTATGGGCTTTCGGAGCGTTTGGGAAATCCGGAAAGACCGCCTTGCTGCCTGAGCGTTTCGAACCTGTCGAAGCGTCCTGTGAGAAGCTTGTGCACATAGGCCTGGTGTCCGACGTCCCAGACCAAAATGTCTTCGGGCGCGTTGAACACGTAGTGCAGGGCAAGCGTCAGTTCGACTACTCCAAGGCTTGAAGCCAAGTGCCCACCGTGGGTGGCAACCTGGTTGATGATTTTTTCGCGGATCTGGAGAGCCAGGTCGTTCAGTTCCTGGATGGAACATCCCTTGATGTCTTTCGGCGATTTGATGTCCTTTAGGAACATTACTTAACCCGCATGATGATGAATGCCGCAATTGCCTTGAGAGTAGAAGTGTCCCCGTCAATGTCTTCGAGCTGTTTCAGGGATTCTTCGTAGAGTTCAAGGGCTTTTTGGCGGGACGCTTCGAGACCCACTATGGCCGGGTATGTCGCCTTGCCGCTTGCGATGTCGGAACCGGCATCCTTTCCCAGTTCTTCGGTCGTGGAGACGATATCGAGAATGTCATCGACAATCTGGAAGGCTAGTCCGATGGATCGTCCGTAGGCTTCGATTTTCTGGATGTCGGAATCCTTTGCTCCGGCGAGTTGCGCTCCGATGACGAGGGACGCTTCGATGAGAGCCGCCGTCTTGTGGTAGTGGATGTAATCGACGGTTTCGAGCGAGACGTTTTTTCCTTCGCAGTCGATGTCCGTCATCTCGCCGCCTATCATGCCGTAAGTGCCTAACTTGTGGGCGAGGCATTCCATCGCTTTGGGATTTCCCGTCTTCGCTATCAGTTCAAAGGCGAGGACGCACAGGGCGTCACCGCTCATGACCGCGGTGGCTTCGCCGAACTGCTTGTGGGCTGTCGGCTTTCCGCGGCGGAAGTCGTCGTTGTCGATGCAGGGAAGATCGTCGTGGATAAGCGAGAATGTGTGCAAAAACTCAAGGGCGCTGGTCGCATACCAGATGCTTTCGCCTTTGCCGTGGAAAAGTTCAAAAGCGGCGTGGGCAAGTCCCGGACGCAGACGCTTGCCGCCGGCGAAGACGGAGTAACGCATCGCCTTGTGCAAGTTCTTGGGAGCGTCGGTTTCTGGCGGCAGATGTTCGTCGAATTTCTTTTCGGCGATGTCCGCTACTTTGGATAGATATTTGCGGGCGATGTCCGCTTCGTTTTGAAGATTTTGCATATATCCAAAGATATTTAATTTGTTGCTTGGAAATGGGAAAAAATTAAAAGGAAACCCCGTAAACGGTGATGTCGTCTAGGGAAAGCTCGCTCCCGTTTACACCGAAGAAGTGGAAACGCGTGACGGTTCTTTTGACACTTTCCCAGCCGGTGGAAAGTGTGTCGCTTTCGGGGTCGAGGAAGTCGCTCGGTTTCACCGTGTAATGCGCCCAGGAACTTGAAAGGGGAATGTCCGTTGTCCAGGCCTTGAGATTGTCGCTTGCGCTTGCTTCCCAGCGTTCGAAACTGAGCCGGACCGAACCGGAACCTTTGGCGTAGAATCCGACGGAATCCAGGTCGCTCAGGTCTTTCCCTTCTGCGGAAATCCGCATCCCGAATATGACATAGCCGCTTGCGGAAATGTTCTCGGGCATCGTATAAGTCCCGCTGAAAACGCGCCCGTTGCGCTCGGCGTCCATAGCGGTTCCGCTCCACGGGGTGTCCGTGGGGAATGTAATCGTCGCAAGGGAGGAGTCGTCGCTGAAGTACCAGCCTTTTTCCGCGAACGAGACGGAATCCTCGAAGTCTTCGTAGAGCGTCCAGATAGCGGTGTCGCTTGCGAGCGTATCGGTTGTCGTGTCCGAAAAGGCGTGTTCCCAGGAACTCGTCCCGGCGGATTTGACGTTGATGTTCGTATCCGCAAGAAGAGAATCCCTTGACGGCGAAAGGATGAACGCTTTCAGGTTGCCTGCGGGAATTCCCCGGAGCAGGAAGTTTCCGGTGGAATCCGTCTTGGCGAGAATGTCTAGGCCGTAGATTCCGACCCAGACCGGGCTTTCCGTCGAACCTTTTCCGCGGACGGTTCCTGAAATCTGTCCGGGGCTTTCCAAATTAATTTGTTCTAAATCAAGAGTTTCGCTTTGGTAATGCAGTTCCCGGGAATGTATCTGACCGTTCAGGGAAACTGTCAGACGGTAGTCTCCCGAATCGAGTTCGTTCAGCTCGAAGTTTCCGAGGCTATCCGCATAGGTGTCGGGCGTAATCGCAGTTCTGGAAGTGTCGTTAGAGATAAAATCCTTTTTGCGGAGCGTCACTCCGGCGTAGGCAGCGGGCGTTCCGTCTTCGAAAAAGGCTCTCGCTAAAATCCCATTGGTCGTTTCGCTGCCCGGTCCGCCGGCGCGTTCGGAAGATTCGCTACAGCCGAGAATGCCGAAAGCCAAAAAAAGGAAAGCGACCGGCAAAAATCGTTTCATCCTTCACCCCCGTTGTTTAAAAGTGCAATGGGAAACAGCTGGATATTCAGCTGATAGACGGCGTTGTCGCCCGACCCTTCGGCGGAGAGCCGTAAAAGTTCCCGCCGGAATTCCCGGATTTTTTCGCGGACAAGATCGAGGCTTTGCCTATTGAATGTAATCGTTGCTGTGCTTATATCCCGGAGATAAGGTTTGTGCCTAGAGAGGGACTGCCCGGCGAGTGCAATGGTTTCTTCCTGAAAACGCCGGACCGCTTCGGATCGCCAGTTTCCGCCGGTGCCGACAAATGTTTCGGTTACAGTCCACCGACCGTCCTGTTCCCGCCGGATCATCTTCAGGGATTCGAGCAAGAGGACCGCTTCCCGGGCTTCCTTTGTGGATATCGCCGGGGTGCAGGATTCGGCGAGAATCCGGTAGCTCTTTTCGTCGTCCCGGAAATTTCCGATTCCGAGGAGGGAACGGATCGCGTTCGAATACCAGTGCCTGTAAAATTCCAGTTCCTTGGCGTCGAGCCGTTTGATTTCGACGCCCTTGATGGAAAGCATCTTCTCGTAGTGGTCGAGAGCTTCCTTGTCGCTTTTGGCGCGTCCGAACAGCAGAAGCTCCGTCCAGTAGGCGGATTCCTTTTCGGAAAGCCCAAAAAATTTAGCGCATGGGACGGTGAATTTGACTGCCAAGTGGATTTTTCCTTGGGAAACCCGGAGAAGATTTCCCGGATCGCAGCCGATTTTCGATGCCATGAATCGCCACGAAACGACGCAGCGTTCCTTTTTGTAATTCTCGAAAGCGTCACGTAGAAAGGCGCGGTAATCCGTGTAGTCGAAGATGGAATTCATATTCTAAAAATACAAGGATTCGGAATTATCCTAAAAGTCGCCAACGAAATTTTGTTGTAGGCGTTACAACGCTAGAAGACGTTCAGGTTCTTGACCTTTCCCTTGCTGTCGCATCTCGCGGTAAAATTGCATTTTTCGATGTCGGAAAATGTCATCGCCTGATGTTCCAGATCTACCGAATCCGCCGGATCCTTGCACTTTCCGCGAAACTCGGCGATGACTTCGCCCGATTTTTTCGTGCCGAAGTATTGGACGTCGTATTCTTTTCCCGATTTGGAATTTTCGCGAATCGTTTCGTTTTCCATCAGGGAGCGGGTCATCGATACGAGGCAAAGTTCTTCCTGTGCGGAATCCAGCGTACTTGGATTCTCGGAATTTTCGATTGCCTGGTATTCAAACCAGTTGAGAGAAATGGGAACGAAATCCGGATGGTTCTTGGCGCATCCGATGAAGAGAACGAGGATGGTCAGGGTGAGAAATTTCTTCATGCTTGGGTCTTCTTGATTGCCGCGGTTACGCTGTTGCGCCCGCTGCGCTTGGAACTGTAAAGAGCCTTGTCTAGCCGGTCAAAGACGCTTTTCGGATCTTCGTGAGGCATCATTTCGGCGACGCCGAAAGAGCAGGTGATTTGCTGCTGCGAGATAAGCTGCGTATTTTCGACCGTTGTCCGGAGCTTTTCGGCGAGGAACTGGGCGTTCTGGAGTGGCGTGTCCCCGCAGAGGATGACGAATTCTTCGCCGCCCCAGCGGACCAGGGCGTCTGTCGTGCGGATGCGGCTGCGGATAAGCTTCGAAAGGTTGATGAGAACTTCGTCGCCTACGCTGTGCCCCCACGTGTCGTTGACCTTCTTGAAAAAGTCGATGTCGAGCATGATGAATGAAAGCGAACCGCCTCCGTTGTTCAGACGTTCCTGCTCCTGGGTCAGGATGCTGGTGAAGCCGGCTCGGTTCAGGCATCCGGTCAGGGCGTCTTCCTTGCTCGCCTTTTCGTAGTCGGATTTTTCGACTTCGAGAACGACCAGGTTGTGTTCGAGTTCTTCGCGGCGTTTGCGCTCCACGTTCCGCTGGATGCTGTAATCGCGCAGTCTGAGAACCAGGTAGAAGAGGAATGTGAAGAACCAGAGCGTGATGATGCCGAACATCAGGTTTTCGGCGGGGATGATTTTTCCCTTGAACGTCAGTCCCATGATTTCAAGCGTGCCGTAGCCGAGCGGCGCATTGGTCCCTGTCTGGATTTCAATCAGGGGAATGTTGGAAAGATCGACGCGTGCGCGGTGGGCGTTTACGTTGTTCTGCGAAACCCACCAACCGGCAACCCGGAATTCCTGGGGGACGAAAACCGCCGGATAAGTTTCTTCGAGCGGGTAGAATTCGAGTTCGTTGAACTTGAGCGACGTCTGGTCGCCGGGCTTTGAAATGACCTCGTCGAAGCCTCGCAGGTAAAGCCTTACCGAACCTTCGCCGCGGGGCTTTACCCAGATATAGATGCTGTCGTAATGCGAAAGGTCCCTGCCGCGGCTTTTTCCGTCTCCGAGGTAAATCTGGAGACTGACATAGGGGTAGGGATAACCTTCTCTGAGTTCGTAGTCCATGATGACGGAGGAATCGGTCCGCATCATTTCGAGGACGGATGCTCCGCCATCTACGGAATCCGTCTGGGCGACGATGTAAGGGTAGGTTGCTGGCGTAATCGTGTAGATGTCATCCATGCCGTAACGGTACCACAGCAGGGCGACCACGGTCGTCGAAAGCAGGAACGTGATGATGACGTTCAGGCGGAAGATGGACATCAACTTTAGCCAGATAAATTTCATTATCCTAGAAAATACATTAAATTCCGCGGGAAATGTTCAAAATTTTTTGATAAAGCGCCTCTGCCATCTGCCTGTGACGCTCGGCACTCGGGTGAAAGTCCAGTCCCCTGTTGCGCGGCGTTTCCAGAAACAGGTGGAAAACGTCCCGGTTCCCTCTGGAAACTTCTTTCGCGAAAACGCTTTCGATGCGTTCCGGTAGGAGGTTTACCGGAAAAATCTCCGTGGAAAGCAGGATGAAACGGGCTTTCGGGTAGCGTTCCCGTAGAAAATCCAGGAACTTGGCGTAGGCGGTGTCAAAGGCTTCCGCTGTCGGGTGGGAATATTCCCCCTGGAAATCGTTGATGCCGATGAAAAGGCATACGGTTTCTGGCGAAAAGCGGGAAAAGTCCCAGAGTGGCGAATTTTTGAGCATGGCTTCGCCGCCGAGCGTGAATCGGTAAAGTTCCGGGATGGTCCAGCGGGGAGCGATGCCCATGAAGTTCTGGACAAGCCCGCGTCCGCTGTAGGCGTTGATGGCGAATGCCGCGTCCAGTTTCCCTGCGAGAAGCGCTCCGTAGCTTTTGGTGGCGTCCGTTGTCGAGAAGGCGTTTCCGGTGATGGGATCTCTCGCCATGTTGCCGAAACCCACCGTGTAGGAATCCCCGATGAATTCGATTTGGCGCTTGGGAGATGCGGCTTGAATTTTTACCGTGTCTGCGTGGACTCCGTAAAGCGAGACGCTTCCGAGTTCCGTTTCGGTCATCTTGGAAACGGTCACCCGATGGATTCCTTCCGGCAAGTCTTTCGCGATGCGGTAGAGGCTTCTTTCGCGGGAAAGGACGGTTCCGGCTTTTTGCCCGTCGATTTCGACAAGCCAGCGGGCTTCGCCTTCGAGATCGAGTGACGCTTCTCTTCCTTCGAATGCGAACGATAAGCTTCCTGCGGGGGCGGAAACCCTTGCGCGGTCTTTTTCTATCGCCCAGCGGCCTTCCAGTGTGCAATTTTCGAACATTTGGAAAAATTCTAGAATTTTCAAAAATATAAAACCTATTTTGGTGCCATGGGCAAGAAGTTCTGGAAAAAAATGGCAGGCGCGGTGCCGATTCTTTATGCGGTCGCCTTGCTTGCCGACCTGAGCCTCGGCGGCATGGATTCCCCCGAACCGGGTTCCGCAGCCGATACGCTGACGCGCGAAGACCGTCGGATGGCCTATCTAGTATATCATCTTCTGGATTCGGCGGGAAACCTCGTCGGGACGGATACGGTTCGCGGCGAAAAGCTCTTTATGCGGAATTGCCGACCGTGCCACGGGGACGACGGGCGACGGATGAATCTTTCCCACGATATGTGGCATCCGAGATACATCGGCTCGACCGCCCATGACGAACTGCCGACTTTCTGGTTCATGATGAATTTCGGGGACGACGAACGGGGAATGTTGCCCTATTACGATGAAATTCCCCTGGATGAAATGGTGGATATCGCCGGTTTTGCTCAGACGCTTCCGCAGCATCCGTGGACGCGTGAAGAGGCAATCGCCGCAACGAAGGAAGATTCCATTCTTACCGAAAAAAGAAAAAAGGCGAACCTGCAAAATTAGTCCGCCTATTTTTTTGAAAGGGAATATCTAGTTCGGCTTCATGTCGGAGAAGTCGTGCCGCTTTGTGTTCGCATGGGCGGTTTCCTTGGCGAACTTGCGGCTGGTGACGGACCCGACCGTGTAGTAACGCCCGTCCTTGAAGATAATCGCGGTGTAGATGTTGAGTGTCTTGTGGCCGGTCCACTGCTTGTAAAGGTTGTGGACTCCCGGCTTGATATCGGATTCCTGGAGTTCCGTTGTACGGATTTTTTTCCCGTAGCGGGCGGTGAACTTTTCGGACATGTATTCGAGCGCTTCGAATACTTTCGGGAGGCGGTCCTCTTCCATGCGGCCTGTGCGAACTTCGAAGGCGTAAAAGTGGTCGTTCTTGTTGAAGAGAAAATCGACCTGCACCGGGAGTTCATCCATCATATAGACCGGGATGACGATTCTGTCCGCTCCGTCAGCGGAACCCAGCGGATCGTAACCCAGCTTCATAATGTCTTCGATGACGCTTTCCCTGTCGAGACCAAAATTGATACCGGCAAATCCCGTCAAGGACTGGGCGCCACAGAACGGGACAGCGAGCAAAGCGAATACAATGAGAATGAAATTTTTCATCGTGTCTCTATGTGTAAGCAAACCGAAACAAACATAGCAAACAAATTCGCTGAAGACATTCGCTAATATGAAAAAGGGGTGAAAAGTCGCGTTAAATCGTCGAAAATTTTGATATTGCTATATTTTTAAGCAATTATGTCTAGCATTTTTGGAAAATTGTTCTCCGTATCGACTTGGGGCGAATCCCATGGAAAAGCGGTCGGGGCGGTTGTCGATGGTTGTCCTGCCGGGCTTCCCCTTTCGGAAGCGGATATCCAGCGGGCGATGGACAGGCGGCGTCCGGGGCAAAATGCGCTGGTGACGCCTCGAAAGGAAGCCGATGCGGTGCACATCCTCTCGGGAGTCTTTGACGGAAAGACGACGGGAACGCCGATTTCCCTCTTGGTGCAGAACGAAAACCAGCATTCGGGCGATTATTCGGAAATGGAAAACTGGTATCGTCCGGGACATGCCGACTTGACCTATGACTTGAAATACGGTTTTCGGGACTTTCGCGGTGGCGGGCGGGCTTCTGCGCGGGAGACACTTGCCCGGGTTGCAGCCGGAGCGATTGCCTCTAAGATTTTGAAGCTCGCTTGCGGAACGGAAATCTTGAGCTGGGTCGAATGCGTCGGGAACGTTTCTGCGGAAGTCGATGCGGAAAAGGTGACGTTCGAAGCGATCGAAGCGTCGCCTGTGCGTTGTCCGGATGTTCTTGCTAGCGAAAAGATGGCGCAGGTTGTGCGGGATGCGATAGCCTCGAAAGATTCGGTCGGAGCGGTCCTCGCCCTGGATATCCGAAAACCTCCGATAGCCTTGGGAGAGCCTGTTTTTGACAAGTTACAGGCGGTTCTCGGCGCGGCGCTTTTGAGTATTCCGGCGGTGAAAGGCTTTGAAATCGGGGAAGGTTTCCGTGCGGCACAAATGCGCGGCTCGGAACATAACGATGAAATCTTCTTTGACGGAAAAGTTTTCCGGACGCGGTCCAATCATGCAGGCGGTATTTTGGGCGGCATATCGAACGGCGAGACAATCCACTGCCGACTGGCTTTTAAACCGACGGCGACGATTGCGCAGGAACAGAAAACGGCAGGTCGCGACAGGACAAACGGAACGCTTGCGGCAAGGGGCAGACACGATCCTTGCGTCGCTCTCCGCGCCCCGGTCATCGTGGAAAGCATGGCGGCGATTGCCCTGGTGAACTTGTTCCTCGAACAGCGGGCGCGTAGCGGGCTTTTCTGATTGGAGTTTTTGAAAAATTAAAAGGAAAATCGCCGGCTTTGCCCGGCGATTTCTGTCTGCATTTTAATGATGCCCGAATCGGCGCGTCTTGCGGAACGGTCTGTCTCCGCGCTTCTGGAAGGAACGGTCCCCGAAAGAACGGCGCTTGCTTCGACGGTCCGAATAGCGGTCGTCGCGGTCCCTGCGCCTTTCGCCAAATGACCCGCGCTCCTTGGGAAGAGGCTTGTCGTCTGTCATCAGGCGGAAGCGGGACGGATTTCCGCGGATGGTCATCTCTTCGAGGATGAGCTTGATTTCGGATGGGATGCCTTCGGGAAGTTCCACGGTGCTGAAACGATCGAACAGCTTGATGCGGCCAATGTCTGCGGAGGAAATTCCGGATTCCCCGGCGATCGCTCCGACGATGTCCCGCGGTGAAACATGATCCCTGCGTCCGACGCCTAGATAGTAACGCTCGAAGCCTTCTTCAACACCGTTGTCCTTTTCCATGCGCGGTCCGCGATCCCTGTCTTCGCGTGGGCCGTTTCCGAATTTGTCTTCACGAGCCTTTCGGCGTTCTTCGCGGAGCGGAACCGCCTTGATGTCGGGTAGGTCTGCCGGGAAGAGCGGTTGCCCTGCCTGGGCGAGTTTTGTGACGGCTGCCGCGATTTCGAGCGGGGGAATGCCTTTTTCGTCTTCGAGGCTTTCGATGAGATTGCGGAAATCTTCAAGGCCTCCCGCTTCGATTGTTTCGAGAATTTTTTGCTTGAAGGCGGCGACGCGATGTTCGCTTATCTGTTCGCCGGTGGGAATTTCCATCGGCTCGATCTGCTTGCGCGTTGCGCGTTCGATCATCTTGAGCATCCGGCGTTCGCGCGGCGTGATGAACAGGATGGCGTTGCCTTCCCGACCGGCTCTTGCGGTGCGCCCGATGCGGTGGACGTAAGATTCCGTGTCGTAGGGAACGTCGTAGTTGATGACATGGGAAATGCGGCTCACGTCAAGTCCGCGGGCGGCGACGTCCGTGGCGACGACGATATCGATTTTTCCCTCTTTTAAACGGTTCACCGTGCGTTCGCGGAGTCCCTGGGCGAGGTCCCCGCTGAGCGGTGCCGCATTGAAACCGCGGGCTTCCAAGCGTTCCGAAACTTCGGCGGTCGATTGCTTGGTGCGCACGAAGATGATGACGCCGTCGTAGTTTTCGCCTTCGAGGACGCGGACGAGCGCTTCCATCTTCTGCTCGGAGCGGATAGTCAGGTATCGCTGGCGGACTTTATCGACTGTTGCGGTTTTCGCTTCGATGCAGGCTTCGGAATAATTGCCCAGGTAGCGGTCGATGATTTTTTTGACGCTTGCCGGCATGGTTGCGCTGAAAAGCCCGCGCTGAGCTTCTTCGGGGATTTTTTCGAGAATCGTTTCGACATCTTCCATGAATCCCATGTCGAGCATTTCGTCCGCTTCGTCGAGGACGACCGCTTGGATCTTGGAAAGATCTATCGTCTTGCGTTCGAGATGGTCGATGAGACGTCCCGGCGTAGCGACGACGATTTGCGGCGTGTGCCGGAGCGCGCGGAGCTGGACCGAGATGTCCTGCCCGCCATAGACGGGGACGATTCGGACGTTCGGCATGGCGCAGGCAAAGTGCTGGATCGCTTCGGCGACCTGGACTGCCAGTTCGCGTGTGGGCGAAAGGACCAGCATGGAAGTTTCGCCTTTCTTGAAGTCGATTCGGGAGAGAAGCGGCAAGGTAAACGCTGCGGTCTTGCCGGTTCCCGTCTGGGCGGTTCCGAGTAAGTTTTCGCCGCGCAAAAAGATGGGGATGGCCTTGGCCTGGATGGGGGAAGGCGTTTCGTATCCCGCTTTCTGGACGCCTTCCAGGACTTCGGGGGAAAGTCCCAGGTCGCTGAATTTAAGAGTTCCTTCGGCTGATTCGTTGTTTTCGTTTTGCTCCGGGGCCTGCTGGATTTCCGGAACGGCGTTTTCTTCTTGATTTTCGGTTGGTATCATGGGGGCAGAATATAGAAATCGAACGCTCTTTTTGAAAGCCCTAGGATTTTTCAAAATTTTTTCTACATTTGGTGTCATCCGACGGAGAGGTGTCGGAGTGGTCGATCGAGACGGTCTCGAAAACCGTAGACTCCTCACGGGGTCCGAGGGTTCGAATCCCTCCCTCTCCTTGCAAAAAGACTCCCTGTTTAGGGGGTCTTTTTTTTGATGCTGCGAAATGGCTGTGGCACTGCGAATATCGAAAACGGACCTTGCAGTGGTTATTTTGTGTTTTTATATTTTTGTTTAGTTAAGATGTTTTTTTTTCTTGCAAGGGAAAATATATGATGAATTTAAATGCCGTAAAATTTTCGCTGGCTTTCGGCGGGGGGCTTTTGCTTGTCGCCTGCGGCGATGACGTAACCCAGGTGACTCAAGAAACTTCCGGGCTGGAAGTCGTGGCGTCCGCGGATTCGCTCGGAAAGTGCACGGCGGAAATTTCGGGCGAGATGAGGTTTGCGTCCA
>CAVKXR010000007.1:0-25592 GCA_963660275.1 Oscillospiraceae bacterium | reverse complement strand
GCCTTGTTCTTTGTGCCGGCTCTGAAGTAATAAAGTCCGGGAGCCAGTTGCGTTTGAATTTCTTCGGCGCGGACGCAAAGGCTTGTCCCCGAATAGGAAAATTTGCGGACGAGCTTTCCCGCGCGGGTGCGAATTTCGAGAACATGCTTTGTGGAAGGGAGCGCGGCAAAGCAGAGCGGCGTTTCGCCTCGCCACGGGTTCGGGTAGCTGCGCATGGGAAGCGTATCCGTTTGCAACGAGCCGTTGAAACTGTCTTGCAATCTGGAGAGAATGAGGACTGCGTTTTCCGACTCCGCGACGAGAGGGGAAAGCCCGGTCCACGAAATCGTATCCATGGAATAAAATGTTGTCTTTTGATTTTTCCCATACAGGGCGACCGAAGCTTTTCCGGCAAACCGGGAAAGTTCGGGAAAGGAATCCGGCGTGATTCGGTAATAGTCGATGGCAGGCGCTTCGAGCGTAACAGGGGAAAGGGTCGGCTTTTTTAAATGCGGCGAAACGGGCCAATCGGAAAAGTCCGCAGTAAAGCGGAACGACGAATCGGAGAAACCGCTCCGGGTTCCCGAAAAGAAAAGTTTCTGGGCGAAATCGGCAAAGGCGGAGTCCGGGTCAAGTTCCCGGGAGACAAGTTCCTTGGCGTAAACCGTTTCGAAACTGGAATCCGGCATGGACGAAAAACGTTCCCACAGCTTTGTATCGAAATTTTCGTTCCAGGCGTTCAAATTGTAAAGTCCCCAGACGGCTAGACCGTAGTTCGAACCGATTCGGTCAAACGAAATACCTGTCGATTTAAAAAAGGACGGAAGATAAAGCCAGTAATCGTTGGCGTCTGGCGAGGCGACTTCTTCGAGCGCGGTCGCGGACGCTTCGAACCAGTAGGAATCGTATTCGAGAAAATTGATGTATGCCGCTTGGATCGCATGGTAAAATTCGTGGGCTGCGGTTGTGCGGAGGGCTATTCCGTAATCCTTTGAATAGTTTTTTTCGGTTATGCTGTTTGTGATGGGAACAGAGGCTTGGGCATAGGTGCAAAAAGAGTCGGAAAGTTTTTTGATTGCGGGATTGCTTTCGTCCGGGTAAAGGAAGTCGTTGTCGATGATGATCTCCGTCGCCGCGGGATTTGAACTTTCGGGCGGGAAGGTCAGTCCCATACAGGCCGTGCAAAAGCCTCCTAAAAGTCCCGCGTTGTCTCGCATAAGGCTGATGTCGATGACTTCTACAGGATACAAATCGCTGTCTCCGTTTTTCTGGAAATGCCAGGTCGGGTTGGCGCCTTTTGGTTTTCTTGTCCCGTGCCTTTGGATGTGAAAATTCCAGGCGAACTCCAGGGATTTCGCTAGCGAATCAATCCAGGCTTCGGAGGTTTTGTGCGGACCGTCGAGGACATAGTAAATCCGAAAGTGGGATGTTTTCCGTTCCTTGACCGCCGATGTGTCGTAGTAAAATTCCGGGTCGCAGCTTGTCGAAGAAATGCTCGCACTTCGGGCGGTTGCCCTGAAATTTTTCATGTCCTGAAAATGCTTTTGAATTTGGCTTGTTCCGCAAAACGGGCTGGCGACGGTCTCGGAAAGGAGAATCGCTAAAAATCCGAGCGACTTCCAGAAAGAGATTTTCATGGGCGCTGCTTCATCGCTTTCCAAAGAATGTCCTTGGCGCGGGCTTCGAGAACCGGATCTTCTTCGACGACTTTTTGATGCCACGGCTTGGTGCGTGCGTCGATAATCAGCGGGGATTCGCATCCCCAATGTTTTTGGGTAAACTTGGAATTTGCTCCGTAAATGTCGTGGGCGGGATCGCTGCGCGTGAACGTAACCCAGAGCCAGTTGTCGAGAGTCTTGGCGGTAAAGGACGCATTGTCCGCTATGGTAACCAGCGGAAAGTTTTCGCGAAAATCCCAATGGGAAAGCGTTTCGGCCAGAGCTTCGATATTTGCCGTGGGACTTCCCTGGATAACGAGCGTTCCCGGAAAAACGATATGCGGAAGAGAAAATCCTGGCGGAAGCGGAATCGTCGAAAGCCCGTCATCTGCAGAGCGTCCGAGTTTCCGAATCGGTTTGCCGGTCGCTGCGACGATGACTTTTGAACCGTGGTTGAGCCTTCGCCCGGAATAGTCCAGCGTGTCGATGGTCGTCTCCGTCTGGAAGTGGATGTCCCTATCCAGATGGACGCGTTCCAGAATGTGTACAAAGTAACCGACGACATCCTGTGTATCGAGAACTTCGCTGTCTTCTCTCGCCGCGATAAAGAGATACTTGGAAAGGGAAACCTGGTTGAATCCTAGAAGTGCGTTCGCTTCCTTGAGAAGTTCCATCGGTTCGCGTTCCGAAAGATACGGCGTATAGCGTTCCTTTCCAATCGCAAGGAGAAGCGGGTGGACGCCTGCCGCATCAACGGAATGCATTTCGCAGATTCCCGCAACGGACGCAGGCACGATGGAACGGACCAGTTCCCCGATCAGCTTTCCGAAGACAGAATCTTCTTGAGGCGGTCTGCCGACGGTTGTGAAGGGAAAAATCGCATTCTTCTTGCAGAAAACTTTTTTTACGCGGAGATAGGGAAATTCATGCCGATCGGAATAGTAGCCGAGGTGATCGCCAAAAGGCCCTTCGGGTTTGAGTCCCGGAGCGACTTCTCCGAGAATGCAAAAGTCCGCATCGGATGAAATTTTCCAGCCGTCGAAGTTTTGATAGCGAAACGCCCTTCCGCCGAGAAGCCCGGCAAAAATCAATTCGGAAAGTTCGGGAGGCATCGGCATGATAGCGGCGAGGGTATGCGCCGGCGGACCTCCCAGCCAGATGCTGACTTTGAACGGCTCGTTTTTTTGCAGGGCGGCTTCGTGATGTTTCGCGATGTCGCGTTCGATTTGGTAGTGCAGCCCGCATTCCTCGTTTGGAATGTAATCGTTTCCCGAAATCTGGATGCGGTACATGCCCAGGTTGGACTTCAGGATGTTGCGTTCGCCGGGCATTTGCGAAAAGACTTGCGGGAACGTTAAAAAGGCTCCGCCGTCGTCCCTGTGCAGGCAGATTTGCGGCAGTCTGTCTAGCGTGGTCGTCTGGTCGAGGACCGGAGCGAAAAGGCTTTTCCGGGGAAGGGCGGAAAGCCCGATTCCTGGGAGAGCGACGAGAGATTTTGGATGCTTCAGAACGGAAATCGGGTCGGCATGAAAGGCGATGGCCGTTTCGGCTTTGTGCCACGTCTTGCGGAAAAGAAAGCGGGCGCGCTCCATGGTTCCGAAAATATTTGCGGCCGCCCGGAACGGGGAACCTTTGACATGTTCGAAAAGGAGTGCCGGCATGGATTTTTGTGTGGCGATTTCCGCCATCTTGGGCATGAGCAAATCGGGCGAAACTTCTTCTCGGATGCGGAGAAGCATCCCGTGCTTTTCAAGGTCAAGGAGTGCCGCTTCGAGCGAAGGGTAGGACATGAAATTTTGCGCTAGCCCGCGGAAAGGTTTTCTGACGAAAATGCCCGGAAGGATTCGGTCTTTCGGCGGGATTCAAAAGCGTTCTTGGCTTGGAGGAGCGCTTGGCGGGAAGGAAAGGCGTATTGAATTTTTGACTTTTCCAAGACGCTTGCCAGTTCGGGCGATTCCCCGTTAAATTGAATTTCGTCCGTATATTCCAGAAGATTTCCCGAAGCGGTCTGCGCATGTTCCGCGGAGAATGCGGTGAAAGGTCCCTGTTTTAATTCAGCCAGCCACGATGAACCTTCGACCTTCGAGACAAGGCATTTCCACTGGACGATTTGAAAACCGGAAACGAGCCGGTAGGAGACAGACGCTCCGATTTGCAGTTCACCGTCGAGTCGAAAGAAAAGGGTCGGATTTTCTTCGACGGAAACCTGCAACGGAAAGACGCGAAGAAGTTCGTTCGCTTCGTGTTCTTGGATTCGAAATCCCGATGTCTGAAAAAGGTTTCCCATCGCTATAAAGATAGTAAAATTGCGCGCCACCAAGCGAGAAGGAAAAAGGCGAAGAAGAAAATCCAGGAGAGTGAATCCCGAACTCCGACGGGTGAGCCCCAGAGAAGAATTTTTTTTCTGGGAAGAAATCCGGAAGCAACGCCCAGCACAAATCCGTAGAAATGGGCAAGAATATCCGAATGTTCCCCGATGCCGAGAAAGACGGCGAGCAGGATTGCCGCGCAGAGAGGGGCGAATCTCCGCAGAATCCCGTGGGATTCTTTTGGCATCAGACGAAATTCGACGGTGGCTAGCGTTCCGAGGGCGCAGAAGACAAAAGTCGAAAAACCGAGCGAGCGGAAATCCGAGCGGACCGAGCAGGCGACAAGAAAATTAGCGATGGACGATGCGACGGCCAGCGGGAACACGATACGGGAAAGCGGCATCCGAAAGGCGAGCAGATTCAGGACGATATAGCCCGAAACAAGGTTCGACACTAGATGATGTGCGTCGCCGTGGAGCGTTAGTGCGGTTATCGGACGCCACCAGTCTCCGGCGAGGATCTTTTCTGCATCGGAAACGCCTGCATGGTAGAAGCGGCTGCCGTGGCTTGAAAACTGGAGAATGGTAAAGACGGATGGAACGAGCAGAACGAGCAGCGGAGAGAGGGCGAGACGAAGCGCGAGCGGCGGGTTTTCCTGGCGGGGAGGATTTTCCTTTTGATATAGCGCGATTTGTTCTTCGGCGAAATCGATGAGGTCGAACCGGACCGCGATGAGGTAGGGACCGCGGTCGTCGCGACGGATGTGATGGGGGATTCCCTGGCTTGCGAGGACGAGGCTGTAATCGCGGATTTGTTCGTAATCGCCGATGGCCGCGATGCGTTCGCTTTCCGCTTCCTGAACGATTTGGCTTATCACCAGCCGTTTAAAAAGGGTCGGCGTGCGCATCGCTAACGATCGTTTGAAAAGTTCAAGTCCCTGCGGTAAGGTTCGAAGCCCGCTTGGCGAATGAACGCTTCGGCTTCCGCGATGCTCCGGATTCCGTTCGACTTCAACACGTTTTCTTCGAGGACGATGCTGTTGATGTCGTCCGCTCCGGCGTGAAGTCCGAGTTCCCCGACAGACTTTCCCATTCCGAGTACGGATACTTCGATATGGCGGATGTTGTCGAGGTAGAGGCGCGAAAGCCCGAGAACTTTCAGGTATTCCATCGGGGATACGTGGCGAATGGGGAAACGGTCGGTCTGCGGTTGGAATGTCCAGGCGACAAAGCTTTTCACCCCGCCCGTTTCGTCTTGCAGCGAACGGACAAGTTCCAGGTGCTGGACGATATCTTCGGGCGTCTCCACGGAACCGATGACGATGTTTGCGCTGCCGGGAAGTCCGTTCTTCTGGCAGACGGCGAGCGTGTCTTTCCATTCTTTCGCGCTGAGCTTTTTGGGACTGAGCTGTTGTCGGATCTTGTCGGACAGAATTTCGGCGCCCGCTCCGGGAACGGACGAAAGCCCCGATTCCTTGAAGATGCCGAGCAGTTCATCGAGCGTTAGTTTGTGCGCACTTGCGATGTGCACAAGTTCCACCGGCGAGAATCCTCGGACGCTCATTCCAAGTTCCCGGGTGAGCATTTGCAAGACATCCGTGTAATAGGAAATCGGGAGGGATTCGTTTACGCCGCCCTGAAGAAAGATCTGGTCCGCACCGAGACGCTTGGCTTCGAGCGCCTTATCCCTGATTTTTTCTAAAGAAAGCGTATAGGCACCGCATTCGTCGGCCTTTCGGGAAAAGGCGCAGAAGTCGCATCCGATGGAACAGACGTTCGTGTAATTGATAATCCGATAGACCGTGTAGCCGACGCGTTTTCCCGGAAGTTCCCGGTTTCGCGCATCATCTGCAGCCTTGACGACTTCTGTCCAGTCCGCTTCCTTTAAAATCTCTACCGCTTCGTCGGGCGAGAGACGTTTCTTGTCAAGCGATTTTCGGAGCAGCGAATGCATGTTACATCGTGCGGACGGGGAAAAGTCCGAGCAGGTCCAGCACGTCTTCGAGGACAATCTGCGTACACTTGACGAGGAAAAGCCGGGATTTTTCTTCGGGGCTTCCCAGTACGCGGTCTTCGTGGATGAACTTGTGGGCGGCGCCTGCGATGTCGAGAGCGTATTGGGCGAGGACGCATGGCTCGTCCGATTCGACCGCTTGGCGAATCCGCTCCGCCTTTTGGCCGAGGACCTTGATGAGTTCGTAAGCGTTGTCGTCTTCGAGTTGCCCGTAGTCCACATCCTTGTCGGAAACTTCGTAGCCCGCTTTGCGCATGATGCTGCAGAGCCGGACGTGCGCATTCTGCACATACGGACCGGTCGCCCCTTCAAAGCTCAGGGCGGAATCCCAGTCGAACTTGACATCCATCAAGCGGTGATTCTTGAGATCGTTGAACGTGAGCGCGCTGATGCCGATTTGCTGGGCGATCAGTTCCTTGTTCTCTAAACTCGGATTCTTTTGGTCGATAAATTCGAGAATCTTTTTCTGGGCGGCTTCGATGACATCGCGGAGAAGTTTCGCCTTGCCGGTGCGCGTCTTTCCCTTTTCCCACTTGCCGTCGATGAGGTTGAGAATTACGCCGAACGGAATGTGGATGAGCGTGTCGTACCATTCCCGTCCCATCTTCTTGAGGACGAGCTTGACCTGTTTAAAGTGGAGCGCCTGACCTAAATCCACGACATAGAGGCATTTGTCGAAATTGTATTCTTTTTTGCGGTAAATCGCCGCGGCGAGGTCGCGGGTCGCGTAGAGCGTGCTGCCGTCGCTTTTGCGGATAAGGCACGGGTTCAGCTTGTATTCGTCGAGCTTTACCACGTCGCGTTCTTCGCTGCGTTCCAAAAGGCCTTTCGCTTCGAGTTCTTCGATAACCGCAGGCATTTTATCTTCGTAGAACGATTCGCCGGTGTAATGATCGAAATCGACGCCCATCATCTTGTAGATGCGCATCAGTTCCTTGAGCGTCGCAGCCCGGAACGCGAGCCACAGCTTGTGATACAGGGCGTTGCCCCGTTCAAGTTCCGCAAACGCCTTTCGTGCTTCGTCTTCGAGGGACGGTTCCGCTTCCGCCGCCTTGGAAAAGCTCGCGTAGAGGATGTTCAGTTCCTTGACGGTCAGGCTTTCCAGCGTCGCATCGTCCGTCGGGCGGTTTTCCCGCAGATACATGACGATGAGCTTGCCGAAAGCCGTTCCCCAGTCGCCGAGATGGTTGATCCGTTCGACCTTGTAGCCGCTCGCCTTGTAAATGCGCGAAAGGCTGTTGCCGATCATTGTCGAGCGCAAGTGATGGAAGGCGAGTTCCTTTCCGATGTTCGGGGAACTGTAATCGATGCAAACCGTCTTGCCATTCGGGCTTGCGTGACCGTAAGCGAGACCCTTTTCGGAAATTTCTTCCAGGATGGATCTTGCCAAAAAGTCCCGGTCGATAAAGAAGTTCAGGTAGCCGGCGACCGCTTCGACTTTCGAGAGACCTTCCGGCAGCTGGATTTTTGTCGAGAGTTCCTCGGCGATGAGTTTCGGAGCCTTGTGCAGGGTGCGGGCCAGAACGAAGCAGGGGAGCGAGTAGTTGCCGTGTTCCGTGTCGGATGGGACGGTGAGCAGTTTTTTTGCCTGTTCATAGTCAAAGGCACCGGTCGCGGCGACAGATTTCGCAATTTCTACATCAAATGAGTTCATTTTCGATTTTTACCTTTTTCGCCTTGGTCTGGATAAAGTCTTTTTCTTCGAGCTTTGTAATCGTCGCGTCGCCGTAGAGCTTGTCAAAGGCGAGTTCCTCGCGCTTGCTTTCCTCGAAAAGCTGGACAATCAGGTCGAAACCCGCGTCAAATACGGCCCAGCGCATATTGATACCCGGTTTGTATTCCGTCCGATACGGCATCTTTTTCGCCTTGAAGTCCTTGGACAGTGCGTCAAGAATCGCTTGCATCTGGGCTTCGCTTTCGCAGGTGGCGAGAATCATGAAGTCGGATGTTTCCGAAATTCCCTGGAGATTCAGAAGTTCCAGGTTAAGCGCTCGAAGTTCAAAAAGGTTTTTGGCTGCCATCTGGACTGCTTCCGTGTAGGCGGCTTTCTTGGTAGATTTTTTCGGCGATGCTTTTTTTACCGCATCCGTTTTCTTTGCCGAGGCCTTTGCCTCTTTGGAAACCGCATTTTTTTTCGTGACCTTTGTGGCGGTCTTTCGGGTGGTTGTCTTTTTTGTGGTTGTCTTGGCTGTTGTCATTTGGAACCTGCCTGTATTATTTTTTCAAAGTCCTTGCCCACATAGACCGTCGCGTCAAAGAGGACACGCTTGTTCTGTAGCGGGATGACGTTTTCGGTGTGGAGCGCCTTGGCGAGAGCTTCTGCGCCAGCCCAATGCGGATTTCGAAGAGCGATGATCGTTTCTTCGTAATTCCAAAGTCTTTCGTTGCTCATTTCGAGCACGTCAAATCCCTGGGAACGCAGGTAGTCGCGCATCTTGGAAGCGGCTCCGGGGATTCCGCTGGAATTTAATACCTGAATATCTCCGGGGGTTTCGCGGATTTCTTGGACGACCTGCGCTTCTTCTTTGCAGGAAAGCAAGATTCCCACAAGGCTTAGCAAGGGTAAAATTTTTCTGGTCAAAGAAAATGTCACGCTGTAAATATAGCGATTTATCGCGGTCTGTTCTGGGAATCGACCTTGACAATCGTCGGATTCCAAAGTTTCGCTTCTTCCGGAGTGAGGGATACATAGGAAACGATGATGACGAGATCGCCTTTTTGAACCATCCGGGCAGCGGCTCCGTTCAGGCAGATTGTTCCCGAATCCTTTTCCCCTTCGATTACATAGGTATCGAACCGTGCCCCGTTATTGATGTCGAGAATCCCGACCTTTTCAAAGGGAAGAATCCCAGCCGCATCCATCAAGGCTTTATCCAATGTGATAGAGCCTTCGTAATTCAAGTTTGCGTCGGTAACCGTTGCGCGGTGAATCTTGCACTTGAGAAGTTCGATTTGCATTTTGCCTAGAAGCGTACTTGAAGAATTCCGGCGACACCGCGGTCGAGGTTCGGTCCGATGCCCAAGCTGAAACGGTTCGCATCGGGATTGTCGTTCCATTGTGTTCCGAAGAACGCGTCGGCAAAGGACCAGATGTGCGCTCCGAGTACGGGAATCAGCCAATAAACCCATGTATTGTCGTAGTCGTCGCTGTTGATGGCGAAGTAGGTCAGACCGGCAACTCCGGCAACCCAAAGGGCATCCATCCAGATGGCCTTGACCGTTTCGTCATGCTTCCACTGGTAAAAGGAAGGAATCGCCAGCGAAATGTAGGCGTAATTCTGTTCGCCGGAGCGGTTCCGGTAGGTGCGGTCGATATCGGAATCTTCGAGACCGTTTGCCCGTTCGCTGAGCCAGCTTTCTTCGGTGACGCCGAGACGCTTCCAGGGTTCCTGGAGATATTCGGACGGGCGAACGCCAAGTTCGGTCAGCTGGGTGAGCTTGTCGCGGCTCATGCCGCTTTCCTTGGCCTGCTGGAATTCCCACTGGGTTAGCCCCACGGATTCGTAATCGAAACCAGCCCACTCATCGGAAGAGGCGTTAACGGATCCGACATCGGTTGTCGCTTCGGGAGCGTTGGGATCGTCTGCGCTGTAATAATTGGCTCCTTCGGTATCTTCTGCAGGAGCGTAATAGGAAGCGTTCCCGTTCTCGAAACCGTATGTTTCAAAATCATCTTGCGCAAACGAAACCGTTGCGGCAAATAGACAGGCGCAAAGAATTTTGAAAGCTATTTTCATGGATCCTCGGCAATTCGATAGTGCCGGGGGAGGGAATCGAACCCTCACAGAGTTGCCTCTACTGGATTTTGAGTCCAGCGCGTCTACCAATTTCACCACCCCGGCAAGGGCGTGTCACAAATATAGAACTGTTTTTTGAATTTTGAGCCGGGTTTTAAAAAGATTCCTGCTTTTTTATCGGCTGGAATTCCAGATGAAGCTTTTCCAAGGTATTTTTCCCATATTCAATGGCCTGTTCGCGGGTTTCAAAATCCCCGACATGAACCAGATAGAGCGAGCGTTCCTCGGTTTTGGATTCGAGAATTCTCGCGGCGATTTTTTTTGCCCGGAGAGAGGTGGCGAGCATTTCGGCATTGGTGGAGATGCTGAAGGCTCCGACTTGCAGCGACCAGTTCTTGGCAGATGCGGTCTCTGAACTGGAACTTTCGCTGGCGATTTCCGAGGAGCTTGAAGAACTCGACGGTTCGGCTTGGGAAAGAGCTGCCGACGAGCTGGATTCGCTAGAGCTCGATGAACTTGAACCGGCGGTGGCGGTGTTTTCTTTGGCGGTTCCGGTTTTTGCGCGTTCGATTTCCTGGCACAGGCTTTGGACGGAATCCATCGGACTAGCCTTGTAAAGGCTCTGGCATACTTGGAAAATGACGGCTAGCTGTCGCGTTTCCGCCTTGGCGAAAGCGGTCTTGAGGCTGCGGAAAGAAAGGTCCGGGCGCTTGAGGTAAAGCTCGAACTGGGCGCGTGTCATGTAGAGGTCCGAGACGACGGGAAGCGAATCTGGTGTGGCAAGGATGAGACTGTCGAGCTTTTTTCGCGCAAGGGAAAAGTCCTTGGCGTTACCTGTCTGGGAGCGGGCGAGCACTCCCCACAGCGCGCATTCGGAACGAGCCTTCGCTTCGAGTGCGGGACAGGCTGCGTCAAAGGATTCTGCGGCGCGGATCCAGTCGCCGGATACGTATGCCTTTTGGGCGTCTTCGACAGTAACGGCTAGAACGTTTTCGATGGAAAGCGCAATCGCAACCAGAACCACGGAATAAAAACGCATCGCTTCTCCTTATTTTCCGATGGGCGTTCCGCGAAGAGTCCATCCCCGGACGTCTTCGATTTTGCATGTGACGTAATCGCCCGGCTTTGCCGTCTCGGACTTGATGATTACTTTCTTGAAACTGCCGGTCTTGCCGACCCATTCGCTCGGATCCTTGGACGACGGTCCTTCGATTAAAATCTCCTCGGTGCGACCGATCATCTGTCTGTTGCGTTCGAGCGTAATCGCGTTTTGCAACTCGACCAGTCTTTCTAACCGTTTCTGCTTTTGGCTTTCGGTGAGCGTTTCGGTTTCCTTGGCGCTTTCGGTGCCTTCGCGCGGGCTGTAGATGAACATGAACGCTGCATCGAACTGGGCTTCCCTGACAGCGGAAAGAGTCGCTTCGAAATCCTCGTCGGTTTCTCCGACAAAGCCTGCGATGATATCCGTCGTCAGTCCATAGAAAGGGTTCTTGCCGCGGAACTTTTCGAGAATCCGCATAAATTCATCGACCGTATAGCGACGTCGCATTTTCTTTAAAATCGGGTCGCTTCCGCTTTGGAGCGGGATGTGCGCATGGGGGCAGATTTTTGGCGTGTCCTGCAGAATTTCGACGAGCTTTTCCGTGTAGAACTTCGGGTGCGGACTCATAAAGCGGACTCGGCGGATTCCTTTCACTTCCGAAATTTTCAACAGCAGGTCGGCAAAGTCCAAATTTCTTTCCCGGTAAGCGTTGACCGTCTGGCCGAGCAGGCAGATTTCGGAAACGCCGCGTTCGCTGGCCGCTTCGACTTCCCGGATGACATCGCTTGCGTCGCGGTACTTTTCCCTTCCGCGAACATAGGGGACGATGCAGTAGCTGCACCGGAAATTGCATCCTCGCTGGATTGTGACGTAGGCGGAAAACGGGTGCGAAAGCTTGGCGTATTCGCCTAGATAGTTTTCCGTGTCTTCAAAACCTGTGACGACACGCTTCGAGAGAGTCCGCCTGTTTACAGCAATCGGATGGGGAAAAAGCAGTTCGGGAATCCTGTTGTATTGATCCGGTCCGATGACATAATCCACGCAATCGACCTGTTCGATGAGCCGCGAACCCAGATGCTCCGCCATGCAGCCCGTCACGATGAACTTGATCCACGGACGGTGCTTCTTGAAGAATTTCATTTTGGAAATTCGGGCCTTGGCGCTTTCTTCCGCCTTTTCCCGGACGGAGCACGTATTGAAGAAAAACAGGTCCGCTTCTTCGGGGTCTTCGGTGGGAACGCAGCCGTTCTTTTCGAGCATCGACGCGATGAGCGCGGAATCGTACTCGTTCATCTGGCAACCATAGGTATCGATCAGGTAGCGGGTCGGCATTTTTAGAACTGCAAATTTTTGAGATCCGAAAAGTTTGGAATGGAATAGGTCGGCTCGACCGGGGCAAAGCTCGAACGCTTGCCAAAACCGTTTTCGATGAAGATGCTGTCGATTCCGGCGTTTTTCGCTCCGAGGATATCCGGCGCATCGTCTCCGACCATGACGGCTTCCTCCTTGGGAATGCCTGTTTCTTTAAGAATTTTCAAAAAGGGTTCCGCGGAAGGTTTGCGCTCGGAAACCGTATCGCCAAAGGCGAAGGCGCTAAAGCAGGATTCCAGATCAAAATGTCTTAGAAGCGCAAGACCCGGAATATGGGGCTTGTTGGTCGCGAGAGCCTTTTTCGCAGGAAAGTTTTTTAGAAAATCGACGACGCCCGGATAGGGAACTGTCGCATTTTGACAATGCCCGGCGTAAAATTCGCTGTAACATCTGTGCACTTCTTCGAGCGGAGCGTCGGCGCCTTCGAGGGAACGCTCGATGAGCTTCAGGGAACCGTTTCCGATATAGCTTCTGATTTTTTCTGTCGAAAGAGTTTTCAATCCGAATTCGGCGAGGGCGTGGTTTACGGCAACGCTTAAATCGCCGAGCGTGTTGAACAGCGTACCGTCCATGTCGAAAATATACAGCGATTTCTTTTTCATCGGGTGCAAATTTAGCAATTTCATTTTTTCCGTTTTGTTATCTTGAAATTTATGGAACGGAAATTCATCCTTTGCTACCATGATTTCTCGGTAAGGAATTTTCGGCGGGCTTCGAAGCAAATCCTCTCGCTGTCGGATGCTGTCTGTGGACCGATTGCGATTGCGGTGATTCCTTCGACGGAAGACGCTGCGGAAGCGGACGTCCATGCCTTTAAGGAAGAGCTGAATCGCTTGACCATCGCAGGGTATGAATTGCTGTTGCACGGCTCAAAGCACTTGGCGTCACAGCCTTTTCCTCGGAGCGCTTTTGGAAAGGCGGCTCTTTTTTTGACGGATAACGAGGCGGAGTTTGCAGGTCTTGACGAATGGGACTCCTTTGTCCTGCTCGAACAGGCGACGGAAAGGTGGAATGCGCTTTCGCTTCCGCCGCTTTCGGGTTTTGTGCCGCCTGCGTGGTATGGAAATCCTTTTTTAAAAAAACAGGTCCTGGAAAAGTTTGCGTTTTATGACGGTCGTTTTACCGTAGCCGGGAAGTCTCGAAATTGCCCGAGGAACTTTTCTCCGGCGATTAGCCTTGCCGGGCTTCCAAGGTGGAGCCTTCCGCTGGTAACGCTTTTGGCTAAAATCATTTTGCACATGCCTTTCGGTGTTTTGCGTCTCGTTTTTCATCCCGTCGATTTTGAAACTCTCGGTGAAAAAAAGATTCTTTCGCTCGTAAAAGAATTCGCCGGATGCCGAAAGAAAATTCTCTATCGGAATCTTTAAAATTTTTCCTTTAAAAACAAAAAGACCTCGCTTTGAACGAGGCCTTTTTCTCTTCGGTTTGTCTAGACTTTTGCGCTGCGGTTCTTTTTAATCTCCTGCGCCTTGCTCTTGACCTTGTGGAAGATCGCATTCGGCAACCAGAAGAATGTCGGAACCAGGTACATCGTGAGAATTCCCGATACGAGAAGTCCGCCTACGCTCGCGATACCCATCGGCTGGGTCGAAGCGGCGGAATCGCCTCCGATCGCAAGGGCGAGAGGCATCTGGGCGATAATGGACGCCGCACTGGCGAGCATGATGGCCTGGAACTTTTCCTTGCCTGCGGTGATAATGGCGGAGCGTCTTCCCATCTGGCCGGAACGCAGGTAGGCGTTTGCGCTGTCGAGAAGAAGAATTGCGTTGTTTACCACGACACCGATCAGCATGACGATAGCCATAAACGCGATCATGGATAGCGGCTTGTTCGTGACGACAAGCGACAGCACCACTCCGATTGCGCCCATCGGAATCGTTGTGAGGATGACGAAAGGTTGGGCAAAGGATTCGAGCAATGCGACCAGCAGAATGTAGGTCAGGAGAATCGCCATGATGATTGCAACGACGAATTCCGAGACCATGTCGTTCTGCATGTCCGCCGTTCCGCCGAAGGAGAATTCAACGCCTTCGGGAATGCCTTCCCACGTCTTGGTGGCCTTCATGATGTCGCCCATGATTTGACCGGAAGTGTAGCCGGGGAGAAGGTTCATCGAAACTTCGACCAGGCGCTTCTTGTGCTTTCTGGTGATTTGCGTCGGAGCTTGCGTATTTTCGACGTAGAACAGCGTGGACATCGGAACATAACCCTTCGACGTGAAAATCGGCAGGTCCAGAATCTTCTGGCGCGAGTCGCGGTCGCTTTCGCGGAGCTTCAGATAGATGTCGTATTCTTCGCCGTCTTCGGTGTATTGGCTTGTCTCGTAGCCGCTCACGTAAATATAGGCAGCTGTCGATGCGGATTGAACCGCCATGCCGTAGTCGGCTAGAACCGCGCGGTTCGGGATAAAGGCGATTTCCGGCTTTCCCGCTTCGTAGGAGGACTTGACTTCTGTAACGCCGTTCATTTCGGTGATGTGTGCCTTGGCGATTTCCGAAGCCTTGACGACGGAATCGCCGTCTAGTCCGAGTACTTCGAGAACGACATCGCCCGACTGTCCGCCGCCCATATCGGTCGTCGAAGCGGCTTTCAGGCTGATGTAGGCATCGGGAATGTTGGCAAGGACGGGGCGCAGCGAATCGATGATTTCGTCTGTCGTCCGAACGCGTCCTTCGTCTTTTCCGATGAGCGTAATCCGCATGGTCGCTTGGCCGACGGAACTCATACCCGATTCACCGCCGACGGTTACATAGTAACGTCTGAGTTCGGGGATATCTTTGATGCGGCTTTCGATGACCTTGGTGATGCTGTCCGCGGTTTCGATGTTCGTACCTGCAGGGAGTTCTAGGGAGAGCTTGATCACGCCTTCGTCGCTTTTCGGCATGAGTTCGACGGACATGAACTTTGTAACAAGCAGGAATGTTCCGCCGATAAGGGCGATGAGTACAAGCGTCTGGAAAATGACGCCGGGAATCGATAGGGCAAAGGAAAGCGTCTTGAGGTAGATATTCCGCATCCAGTTGATGAGCATCGGGAATATACCGAAAATCTTGGATACGATGCCTTTCTTTTCCTCGGCAAAAGTCCCGTCCGGATTTTTCTTCTTTCCCTTGAACAGGTAGGCCGCCATGAGCGGTGTCAGCGTAAAGGTGAGAAGCAGGGAAACGACCGTTGCGAAGACCATTGTAAGACCGTAGTTTCTGAAGAACGATCCGGCGATGGATTTCATAAAGGCGATTGGCACGAACACGCAGACGTTGGTAAGCGTCGATGCCATGATGGCGACCATGATTTCGCTAGTCCCCTTGAAAGCCGCTTCTTTCGGTTCAAGGCCCTTGTCGAGTTTCATGGAAATGTTTTCGAGAACGACAATCGCGTTGGTAACAAGAAGACCGACCGCACTGGAAAGAGCCATCAGCGTCATGATGTTGATGGTGAAGCCGGCGAAATACATAAACGTGAACGCACCGATAACGGAGATAGGCATTGTCACCGCGGCGATAATCATCGTGCTGAAGCGTCCGAGGAAAAGCAGCAGGATGATGGCAGTCAAGACGATAGCGATTTCGATGTTCGAAATCACGTTGTCAAGCGATTCCTGAACTTTTTCCGCCTGGTTATACACCAGATTCAGCTTGTAGCCGTCTGGCAGGGAGGCGTTGATCTGGTCAACCTTTCGGAGAACCGCCTTGGAAACCGCGACGACGCTCGCGTCCGTGCGCTTCTTGATATCGAAGCCGACCGAGTTTTCTCCGTTGTATCGGGAGTGCGAAGTGATGTCTGCGATGGTATCCTTGACATCGGCAATGTCCGCTAGGCGGATGACGCCTTTTGCCGTCGGAATTTCCATCTGGCGGATTTCATCGAGGCTTGTGAACTTGCCCTTTGTGCGGGAACCGGTATTCTTTCGGACACCGCGGATGTCGCCTGCCGGGAAGTTTACGTTGGCGGCTTGGAGAAGTCCCATGACGGTTGTCGGGTCCGCTTCGCGGGAAAGCATGTCTTCCTTGCGAAGTTCGACGACGATTTGACGGGTCGTTCCGCCGAACAGATCGACGCTTGCAACGCCGGGAGTCGATGTCAGGAGCGGCTTGATTTCGTCGTCCGCTTTCTGGCGGAGTTCCGTCGAGGAGATAGGTCCGGTGAAAGCAAAACTGATGATCGCGCTGCTGTTGATATCGACTTTCGAGATGATGGGGCTTTCCACCGCATCGGGGAAGTTTGCCGCCGCTTGGGAAATCTTGTCACGGACATCGGATGCGGCCACATCGACATCGGTTCCCATTTCGAAGAAGAGGACGAAGATGGCATAGTGTTCCATGCCGTAAGCTTTCACGTAATCGATACCGTCGATCAGTTCTACCTGGTCTTCGACCGGCTTGATAACCGTGGATTCCAGTTCTTCCGGGCTTGCGCCTTGATACTGTACAACCGCCGTAACGACCGGAACTTCAAAGTTCGGAAGCATATTGACCGGCATCATGCTGTACGTGTAAACACCGAACACGACGACGGTCAGGATAACCATCAACATGGTGATGGGTTTATAGATACTTGCCTTGATCATGCAAAAATCTCCAGATGCGGGTTATTCCAGAATCAGGACCTTGTCGCCTTCGTTCATCTTGGAAACGCCTTCGGTAATCACCTTGTCGCCCAGTTCAATGCCCGAAAGGATTTGAGTTGTCGTATTTCCGACGACGCCCAGCCGGATGATCTTCCGCTTTGCCTTGCCTTCGCTATCGACAATCCACGCAAAGTTTACACCGTCCTTATAGATGACGGCATCGTTCGGGATGCTTACGCCCTTGATGGTGCGGGCGTGGATGCTCGCTGTGACAAACATTCCCGGGAGAAGCTTGCGTCCCTTGTTCTGGAACGTGATTTCGACAGGGAAGAACCGCGTCTTGGAATCGGCGGCGAGAGGAACCATGCTGACTTTTCCGCGGAGAGTTTCCCCGTTCAGGGTAATCGTCGCTTCGGCGCCTTTCTTGAACAGCCCGATATCCTGCGTCGTGACGTTGAGCTTTAAGATTACCTGGTCGAGCTTTGCGACGGTAAAGAGGATGGAACCCACGCTCGGAACTTCGCCGACCTTAAAGCGGACGTCGGTTACGGTTCCCGCAGCCGGTGCGAGGACTAGAGTCGCGCGGCGCGCCTGTTCCAGCTGCATCTTGGCTACGTCAAGCTGGGTCTGGGTCTGGTCGATATCCTGTTGGGAAACGCCGCCTTTTGCCTGGACTTCCTTCATGCGGTTCAGGGATTTTTCGAGAAGCTTCACCTGGGCTTCGGCCTGTTGGTAGCTCGAATTGTCTCCGGTAAACGTAAATTCGGCGAGAACCTGGTCTTTCTGGACATTCGAACCGACCTGTACGTTGATTTTGGCAATCGGATCGGACATCTTGGCGATGGCGTCCGTCTGCTGGGAGCCTTCGATGGTTCCGTTAAAATCCCGGAAATCGGCGAGCTTTTCTTCGCTTGCCGTGACAACGCGGACCGGTTTGCCTTTTTGCGCCTGGATTTCTTCCATTGTCAGGGAAGGCTTCTTGGCATCTTTTTCTGTGTTGCAACCGGCGAGAAAGAGAGCCAGAGTTGCAAAGGCGATAATCTGAGTGGTTTTCAGTTGCTTCATAGAATCCTCTTAATATTCTCCGGTGGCTTTGAGTAATGCGTTATAGGCCTTGTTCCAGTCGATGATTGCGGACAGGTAGGACAGTTTCGCATTCTTGAGACTCATGTTTGCGTCTAGATAGTTGAGCTGGGTTTCGCGACCGGCCTTGTAGGCGGCTTCGGTCATATCCAGGTTTTTCTGTGCCAGATCGACGTGGCGGTTCTGGATTTCGATTTGACGGTTTGCGTCGTCGAGCGTGTTCTGCGCCGATTCGATTTGGAGCTTGATTCCGCGTTCGGCGTTGTCCTTCTGGATTTGCGTCTTGCGCAGATCCGTCTTGGCCTGGACGACCGCTTCACGGGTCTTCATGCCGTTGAAAAGGTTCATGGAAAAGTTCAGATAGACCTTTTTGGAAATGTTGTCGTCCCAGTCCGGAGCATCCCACTTGAAAAAGTCGTTTTGACCGTTCTGGTAGGTGATAGATCCGCCGAGGACGAGGGTCGGCTTGTAATCGCCTTTTTCGATATCGATGTTTTCTTCGTACATCTTGGCGCTTTCGTCGAGCTGGGCGAGTTCCTTGCGGCGCTGGCGAACGTTTTCCATTGCGGTGTCCGGGAGGGCGATGTTTCCCTGTTTCGGGTCACGAAGCTCGCCTTTGAATTCCGCATCCGCATCCCAGGGGAGTCCCATGGAATTGAGCAAAGCGTTTCGGGCGACGACACGATCCTTTTTCGTCTTTTCAAAAGAAGTCTGCAATTCGTCCATCGAAATCTGGGCGCGAATCTGGTCGAGTTCCGTGGCGAGCCCGCTCTTGACCGCCTGATCGACATAGTCCAAATGTTCCTGGAGCTGGTCGATGCTTTCCTGCAAGATGACAAGCGCGGAATCCAGGTAGAGCAGCTGATCGAAAGAGTTTTCGACGTTGTAGCGCACGTCTTCCTTGGCGGTTTCCAGGTTCAGCTCGCTCACCCGGCGATAAGCCTTGGCGATTTTCGTTCCCGTGCTGACCTTGCCTTGGGCGTAGAGGATTTGCGTCGCGGTAATGCCTACCTGGGTGCCCCAGCGGTATCCCGACATGGCGCTCATACCATACGAGAAGTTGTCGAGGACGCCGGCGAGCATTTCTTCGTTTTTTGTCGCGGCATCGTCGAGCATCTTGCTGATCGCGCTTGACTTTTTGACATCCTTGACGCCGAATGTTCGGGCGTAGGTCGCGCTGAGATCCACGGTGGGGAAAGCGTTGCCGTAAGCGGCGGTGACCTGGGATTCCGCGGACTTGAGGCTCTCTTCCGCGGTCTTGATGTCCGGAGCGTTTTCAAGTGCAATCCGAACAGCGTCGTCTCGGGTATAGGAAGAGGCCGCCCATACGGGGAGACTTCCCAGCGAGACCGCGAAGATCAATCGTTTGAAGGTTCGGTTCATCTGTTAATCTGCCTTTTCTCTGTTAAATTTTGTTTTCGCGTGCCCAAATTAGAAAAAAGAATATATAGGGAAATGTTTTGCCTCGGGTTTTGACGATGAACGGCAAAAGTAAGCGGATGAATGTTTTTCTCTATTAATTGAAATTTTATTCAACAAGAACTTTGGAAAAATTGAAAAAGGCGATGTGCTACGTGGATATCAAAAATGGGCAAAGATTTTTTGCCCATCGATTAAACGGAATGCCGGGAATGTCGAATTTTAGGACTCGGGCTGCTTCAAGTCGCGCTTGGCGTCCCAGTGGTCGGGATCGTAGCCTTCCATTTTGGAGAGAATCTTTCCGCGTGTGCAGAGGAAGAATCCGAGGAGAAGCGAGTCTTCGATGGCGATGACCAGAGCGGTCTTGTAGTCGAGTCCAAAGCCGAGTGGAGCGCCTTTCAGGTTTTCGGGGCTGACCCAGAGGATGTAATCCGTGACAATGAAAGTCATGAACAGGCAGGGGACGAGTGCAATCCAGAAATTCTTTTTCTTGGATCGCAGATAGACGACAGAAATGCAGAGGCTGCAGACGGCCATCAGCTGATTCGACCAGCTGAAATAGTTCCAGAGAATGTTGAAACCTTCGGGGTTCAGGTTGCTCCAGAAGATGAGCGCTCCGCAGATGACGAAGATAGGGACGGTTAGGATTAGGCGGTTTTTCGCGCTGGTCTGATCCAGATTGAAAAGTTCGGCGACGGTTAGCCGCAGGCTCCGGAGCGACGTGTCGCCACTGGTGATCGCTAAAATGATGACGCCGATGACGACCAGAACGGAGATTGGGGCGAACGGAATGACGGTGGAAACCAGTTCGCTCAGAATCTTGATGCCGCTCGCTCCGACAAGAAGTTCGGGCATTTGCTTGTAGATGAACATTCCGCCGGCGGCCCAGATCATGCCGATAAGGCCTTCGACGATCATCATTCCGTAAAAAGTCTGGCGTCCGGTAAATTCTGTCTTTTCGGTGCGGGCGACGAGCGGGCTTTGGGTGCTGTGGAAACCGCTGATGATTCCGCAGGCGATGGTGACAAAGAGCATCGGAAGTATCGGCTGGTGGGCGGGATGCTGCGTGAAATTGCTTGCGAAGTTCGAAAAGCTTATCTCGTCGAGAGTGCCGAGGTGCGGGGCGATTCCTACGAGAATGCCCAGGGAAGAGAGGATGAGGAGCGCTCCGAAAATCGGGTAGATGCGTCCGATGATTTTATCGATGGGGAAAAAGGTGCTTGCGAAATAGTAGGCGAAGATGAGGGCGACCGCGACCCAGAAAAGCGTCGGGGAAACTGCGCTCCCGGCGAGAATCGGCGTGTTGATAAGCGCAGCCGGCGTGTTGGTGAAAACCGCTCCGACGAGAATCAGGGCGATGGAAATCAACGTCATCACGACTTTTGACGGACCTTTGCCGAGAAACTTGCGGGCTAGGGCGGGAACGTTTACACCGTCGTTTCTCATGCTGATCATTCCCGAAAAGTAGTCGTGCACGGCTCCGCCGATGACGTTTCCGATTGGAAGCAGGATAAAGACGATGGCTCCGAACTTGATTCCCAGAATGACGCCGATGACGGGACCGATGCCTGCGATGTTCAAAAGCTGGATGAGGACGTTTTTCCAGTGGGGAAGGACCATGCGATCTACGCCGTCCGGGTTGGCGAGAGCGGGAGGTTTGCGATTGTCCGGCCCGAATTCGCGTTCGACGAATTTTCCATAAGTAAAGTATCCGCCGATTAAGATGGCGATGCCTATGAGGAAGGTAATCATTTTTTTGCCTCTAGGATTTGTGCCTGGGGAAGGAAATTTCCCGAAAAGCGTTGCAAATTTAGATAATTAAGGCCGTTTTAATCGCAAATCGTCGTCCCGAAGCTGTTCGTGCGGCAACTTTGCCTGTAACCGTCGTTTCCCGTGGTTGTCGTGACACCGAAGGAATTCGTCCGCGATTCGTAGCGTCTTCCCCGGTTGTCCGTTGTCGTCGTCACCCCGAAACCATTTGTCCGAGTTTCGCTGCGGTAACCGTCGTTTCCCGTTGTTGTCGTAACGCCGAAGGAATTCGTCCGCGATTCGTAACGCTTTCCCCGGTTGTCCGTTGTCGTCGTCACCCCGAAACCATTCGTCCGCGTTTCACTGCGGTAGCCTTTTTCGTCCGTGCAGACGGTAACGCCGAAGCTGTTTGTCGAACAGGACATTCGGGCAAAAAGGATTGAGGATAGGGCCATAAGAAAAAGGATTGTCGTTTTCATGCCTGAAAATCTCCTTTTTGAAAATCGTAATTATAAGATATAAACTCTGTTTGTCAAAATTTGTCGTAAAATGAAAATTTGGGAGGCGGTGTTTTTCTTTTCCTTGTTGCCAAAAGAAAGGTTTTGCAGCGTTATAAATCATCCGTTCCGAACGGTGGTTCCCTATGAATTGTTAAATTAAAAGTGTATTTTTCAAGGAATCTCCAATGGTTTATCGGTTGATACTTTCTCTGCTATTGCTGTTCGCCGTCTCAGCCTGCTCCGATCCGGAAGCGGAAAGGAAAATCGCCCAAAAACAGGCGGAAGTTGAACTTCTGAAACAGCAAATCGATAGAGCCAAGGCTTCGCTCGATAGCGCGCAAAAGGTTGAATCCGAACTGCGGAACGAATTGGACTCGCTTGACATGAGCCGTTGATGCGAATTTTTCTCCGATTCCTTTTTTCTGTCGTGTTTCTTTTTTTGTCCGCCGCCTTTGGGCGTGCGCTACTCCTTGGTTGGAATTCTTTTTTGTCGGAATGGAAAATTTTTCTGCCCGTGGAAATCGGATTGGCGATTTATCTTTTGTTGCGAATCATTTTGTTCTTTTTGCGGCGCAATCTGGAATTTTGGGAAACCTTTTGTCATGAGCTGAATCATACGGTTTTTGCCCTGCTGTCGTTTCGCCGGGTGGAATCCTTTTTTGCCCATGCGGAGAATGGCGGAAGAGTTACGTTTAGCGGCACGCCGAACCCTGCAATCGCCTTGGCTCCTTATTCGTTTCCCCTTTTTGCTTTTTGCGCTGCGTTGCTTTCTTGTCTGTTGATTCCGGAGGCGAAACTTGTCGTACAAGTCTCGGTCGGCTTTTTTCTCGCGTTTCATTTGGGGAGCGTCTTTCGGGATGCGCGTCCTCGGCAGACGGATTTGCAAATTTACGGCTACCTTTTTTCATATTCGGCGATTCTCTTTTTTAATCTGTTCTGGATTCCGTTTGTCGCAGAGACCTGTATCCACGGATTTCGTGGAGGCTTCGCGTGGACTAGGATGGGATTGGAGTTCGTTTGGGAATGGATTTTGACTTTTGGGAGGTTTCTATGCAGCGCATTGTCCTGAAATCGGTTTTGCTCGGGAATGAAAGAAAGGACATTCTGATTGCGGACAAAGTATTTAAAAAAATCGCTCAGGAAAAAACGATTTCCGCGGAGGCTTCGGATAAAGTAATCGATGCTTCGCATTTTGCGATTGTTCCCGCTTTTTACAACACGCATACCCATGCGGCGATGACTTTTTGCCGGGGGCTTTCGGATGACGTTCCCTTGGACATTTGGTTGAAGGACTATATCTGGCCGCGCGAGGCGAAGCTTTCGGCTAGCGATGTCTATGTGGCGTCTCGCTATGCCATCTTGGAAATGATTCGCTCGGGAACGGTTTTCTTTGCCGATATGTATTGGCATCGGACGGAGACGATCCGGGCTGCGGAAGAACTCGGCGTGCGGGCTTCGATCGGCGTAACCTTTGCCGATTCCCTCAAACCGGATACGGAAGAAAATGTACGCTTTATCGAAGATAATGTACATAAATTAAACGGTCGCATCCGGCTGTCCGTTGCGCCTCATGCGATTTACACGAATACGGCGGAGTGTCTGAAAATCGCGAGGGATTGTTCGGAAAAGTTTCATTTGCCACTGCACATCCATTTGGCGGAAACGATCGGGGAAGAAAAGCGAAGCGTTTCTCCGACCGGCGGGCTTTCTCCCGTGGAATATCTCGATTCTCTGGGACTCCTTTCGGAGCGGACAGTGGCGGCGCATCTGGTTCATGTCTCGGAACGCGACCTGGATATTCTCGCCAGTCGCCGGGTGACATGTGCGCACAATCCCTGTTCGAACATGAAGCTTTCGAGCGGAACATTTTGCATCAAACCGTTTCTGGAACGGGGAATCCGCGTGTCGCTCGGAACAGATGGTGCCGCTTCGAACAACAACCTGGATATGCGGGAAGAGATGAAGTTCGCTTCGCTGCTTGCCAAGATGACATCCGGAGATCCGACGGTGCTTTCGGCAGAGGAAACGCTCAAAATGGCGACGCGGAACGGGGCGGAGGCTTTTGGAATCCATGCCGGGAAAATCGCGGAAGGATTTCTTGCCGATGCGTTACTTTTGAATTTGGATGCGCCTTGCTTTGCAACGGGAGAAGTCGTTTCGAATTTTGTCTATGCGGCAAATTCAACCGTCATCGATACGGTGATTTGTGATGGAAACGTCTTGATGGAAAATCGGAAAATTTTTGGGGAAAAGGAAATTGAAAACGAATTTCGAAATCGTTTCTGCCAAAAACGCTAAAGGTTTGGGATGCTCCATTTTGTAAAATACAATCTAATCGGAATCGTCAATACGCTGATTACTTTGTGTGTTGTCTGGATTTTGTACGAGCTTTTCGGGTGGAATCTGGAGCTTTCGAATTTCCTGGGATTTGTCGCCGGCGGAATCAATTCGTATTGGATGAATCGTCGCCTGAATTTTAAAAGCCGAAATCAAAAGGGCGGGGAAATTTTCCGGTTCCTTCTGGTATTTTTCTGCGCCTATCTGGTGAATTTGTTTGTACTGGAAACGCTGAAAAATGCGCTGCCTTCCGCCGGAGATTTCTTTAGCGCAGGATTTTTGGCGAATGTCCTTGCCAACATCGCCTATGTCGTCGTCAGCTTTCTGCTGTATCGTTACTTTGTGTTTAAAACTAAATCTTGAAGATTCGGTTGACGCGTTGCAATCCTTCGACAAGGCGATCGATTTCCCACTTTTCCGTGTAGGCTCCGAAGCTCGCGCGAATCGTCGCCGGAACACCGAAGCGATCCATGACCGGTTCTGCGCAATGATGGCCGCTGCGGACGGCGATTCCACTTTCGTCGAGAAGCGCCGCTGCGTCGTGCGGGTGGGCGGCATCCAGGACAAAGCTGAGAAGCGCACCGCGCTTTTTCGGATTTCCCAAAATGTGCAGGCCGGGAATTTCAGAAAGCCTTTCCTGCGCATACCGCAAAATTTCCTGTTCATGGGCGCAAATCGCTTCAATGCCGACTTGGTTTATCCAATCGACCGCTGCGCCTAATCCGATGACTTCCGCGATGGGAGGCGTTCCCGCTTCGAACCTGTCCGGTGGGAGGGCGAATGTCGTCTTGTCGAATGTGACGTGGTCGATCATTTCGCCGCCGCCTTGCATCGGGGGCATTTTTTCAAGGAGTTCGTATTTGCCGTAGAGAACGCCGACTCCCGTCGGGCCGTACATCTTGTGACCGGAAAAGGCGAGAAAGTCGCAGTCGAGCGCTTGAACGTCGATTTTGACATGGGGAGCGCTTTGGGCCGCATCGATGAGAATCTTGATTTCTGGGTCGATCTTTCGAACGATACGGATGATTTCCTCAATGGGATTCTCTGTTCCGATCGTATTGCTGATGTGCGTGACAGCGACAATTTTTGTCTTGCCGGGAACGATGAGTTCGGGGATTTTTTCAAGGAGCAGGTTTCCGTCGTCGGCGACAGGGATGACCTTGAGTTTTGTCTTGCAGACGTTTCCGACGAGTTGCCACGGGACGATGTTTGCGTGATGTTCCAGGGCGCTGACGAGAATTTCGTCGCCGGGTTTTAAAAATCCAAGTCCGTAGCTCCAGGCCGCGAGATTGATGCTGTCGGTCGTTCCGCGCGTAAAAACGATTTCGCGTTCGCTTTTCGCATGGATGAAGTTCGCGACTTTTTTTCGGGCTGCTTCGTAGGCGTCTGTCGTCTGGGCAGTCATGGCGTAGATGCCGCGCTTTACCGAGCTGTAATGCTTGCGGTAAAAATCATCCATGGCGTTGATGACCTGTTCCGGTTTTTGCGTCGTCGCGGTGCTGTCGAGATAGGCGAAAGGCTTTGCATCCTGATCGTGCAGGGCGAGGACGGGAAACTGCTTGCGGATTTCATCTACGTTGTAATTCATGGACTAGAAGATAGAAAAATAAAAGTTCTTATTCTGATAATCCCTTAATGATTGATTGCAAATTTTCCTGCTTCAGCTGTTTCTTGAAATAGACTTTTACTCCGTTATTTTCAAGATTTTCAAAGAATACTTTTGCGGAGTCTATTTTGATTTTTTCACTACCTCGCAAATCGGTGGAAGCATCTTCAACGTCCTTGCATTCTACAATCAGGTTTAATTCGCTTTTTTACGGTGTACAGA
>CAVKXR010000006.1:0-28593 GCA_963660275.1 Oscillospiraceae bacterium | reverse complement strand
GGGATAGGCGACGCTGCCTAAAAGTTCCAAGGCGCCCAACCGGATTTTTTCGCCAAATACAAACAAAAAGCCCTGCGATCGCTGGTAAAGAACGGCGGCTTCGCTCCAAAACTTTTCTCCCACGAACCAGAAAACGTTTCCCACAAACGAAGAACGTTCGAAATCCGACGGGAAATTTCCCCACAGCCCGACCGAGAACCGAGCGTTTCCATTCCAGGAAATCCCTGCCCGCCCCACGGCCCGCCACCAGGTCGCCTCACCGGGAACCACCTGGATATCGACATTTCCCCCGGCGCCGAACAAAAACGCAGAAAAAGCGATGGAGAAATCCATTCCAAAATTTTCGCTGCGATATAGCGAATCGAGGAACGAACTCGCCAAGGATGTTCCCAGCCGATAGCGTGAATTTCCCCATTCGGAGAAAAGCCCGAGCACCTCGTAATCGACGCCTTCCATCGGTTCGGTCCAGACAAGCCCAAGCTTAAACCCGGAAGCCTTTCGCGCCGGATTTTTCCCAAGAAGTTCGAACCATCCCGGATTCCAAGGTTCGGGTATTCGGACATCGGCAAAAAGCGTTCCCCAAAAAAGCAGGACACACAGAAAAATCTTTGCCATATTTCCTCACGGACGTAAGATGACGCCAATCCGCTTTTCAGTATTCTTTTGAGAAATGCGCAAGAAGTTCGGTCCGGGAAAGCCCTTGTCGAGAAGCGGAATTTCTATCCAGCGGTTTCCTGCGGCATCAGCCGAAAGCGTTTTTTTCCACAAAAGATTTCCCTTGCCCGAAATCAACTCCACCAAGACTTCTTCGCGACTTTCAACCCGAATCATCAAAGGGTTCTCCCGATTCTTCCGGGAAAAAATCCGAGCGTTCCACTCCACCCGAAAAGGAAGTTCTCCGTCCGAATCCGAAGCGAGACTTCCCGGCGTCTGGAAGCCCGGGCTGTTTTCTTCGCGGCCCGTCGCCGTCGAAAATCCTGCGGGACAGTGCGTCTGTATCCGCGCGAGCTTTCCCCATGCGACAGAATCCACTTTTTCTTCTCCATAGCAAAGGAACAGCGAATCGGAGCCGTTTTTCAAATAGCCGAAATTTACGGCGAGAATCCGCACATCGTCATTTCCGACAAAGTTCCGCATCCCGAGCGTATCCTTAGTGAGAACGACGCTTTCACGGCTTCCGATTTTCACGTCAGGCAGCTTCGCGTTCCGGTTTCCGCATAGTTTCATCCCGGACAGGGAAATTTCCCGCGAACCTTCATGGTAAATTTCAATCCATTCCGGAACGCCTTCTTCCGGACACGGATGCACTTCCGAAAAGCGCAACGGAAAATTTCCGGCGAGAGCGACCAGCGTATCGAGCGTATCGTTTCCGGGAATGTCGTCCGGCGGCCATGTTGCGACAATTTCAAGAGCCTTTGCCGAAAGGCGCGTATCGAAACGGGAACGGATGTTCCTTTCCAAAAGCCCAGCCCATGATTTTTCCGACAAGGAATTTTCCGAACGGAACAAAGCCCGAACCCATGCCGAGTCGCATCCGAAAAGCGTCCACTCTCCCTTCCAGACGGAAGCCTCCACAAAAAGCGTATCGATTCGCAAACGGCAATCGTTTACTCCCGATTCAAAATCCCCATTCGGAAATCCGGGCGTCGGCAAGGCAAAGCTCCAGGCATCGAAAGCGGAATCGCTCCGCACAAACGAATATCCCGATTTCGGAACCGGAAGCTCCGCGACATCCTCGCAAGAGCCGCTCCGCAATTTCCACACGGCCTTTCGGGAATTCGGCAGGGCACTCCCCACAAGGCTTTCACACAGGAGCTTTTGGGCTTTCGGGCAAAGCGACGTATCGCGGATAAGGAGGATTCGGTCCGCACTTTCGGGAACTTTTCCCGCCCAGACTTTTTTCCCTTCATGATAGACGGAAACGGTATCGCGAAACGAAGTATGCGGAAGGCGAATTTCGACAAATTCCCCGCGGGAATCTTCCACGTCGGAAGGATCGGGCAAAATTTCGACAAACCGCGGACACGTCCCCAAGGCAAGGGCAAACGCCACAGAAACTAGATTCATGAATGTTTAAGCGCAAATTCGGAGACAGCCGTCCCGAAGACAGCTTACTGAATTGCGTATTCTCCAGGGAGAATATAACGAAGCGGGTTCTCCGGTCTGGAATTCAGCCAAACCTCATAATGAAGATGAGGACCGGCGGAAAGCCCGGTGTTGCCCATGTATCCCAACAATTGGTAACGCTTGATCAGCTGGCCCTGCTTGACGGAAATGGACTGCATGTGACCGTATTTTGTCACAAAGCCGTTCCCATGGTCCAGGGCGACATAGTTTCCAAAGGAATCGCTGCGGCGCGCAATGGTCACAACCCCGTCAGCCGTCGCATAAATCGGTGTCCAGCGGCTGTTCGAAATATCCACGCCGTTGTGCATCTTTCCGACTTCGCCCGTAATCGGATGGACGCGATGTCCAAAAGCCGAAGCGTAGCGTCCCGTCGTCGGAGATATCGAAGGGATATGCCGCCAGTTTGCATACTGCTGTCCAGCAAAGCCCGCAATTTCCCGAAAGTTTTTCTCGTTTTCCAAAGCCTTCGCACGGAACTGTTCCGCCTTCGCCTTTAGCGAAAGAGACTGGTCAAGAATCGGCTGGGCGATTCTCGAAAGACGTCGTTCCGGGCTTTCCGGTCCGCCGATGGACATTTCCCGACTGGAGCGATCCGTCGGATTCAGACCGAACTTGTAATGGAGCAGGTCCTCGCTTGCAAAGCGCGATTCCATCATCCGGTTCAGGGAATCCAAACGAACCTGTTCACGATCAAGCTTCTCGGAGAGGGCGATGCGGTTATCGATCATCCTGTTTTTGAAAAAGCCGTAGGAAAAATAAACGCCTCCCTGGATAAGGAGAAGCGCAATTCCCAAAAAGACAAGAGCCTTTCCCGCGCAAAGGATGCGCTTCGAAAATTCGGGAAGCCGCAGCGAATGCGACTTGGACGAACCTTCGACGTGAAAAGACAGCTTGAAAAATTTCATGGTGAATGGCAATTTAATAAAAAATCCGATAGACGACCAGCGACTTGCTGTATTCGTAGCCGACAACCAGGAGAGGTTCCCCCAAAAGCGGGCTTTCTTCCGCGGGAATAAAGAGAATTCCTTCAGGTCCCCGATCCTCCGTATTCGAAAGATAGTTTACCAACCGCGGACTTTCCGGATTTTTGAGCGAAAAAGTCGCAATGCCGCTCGAACGTTCCAATCCCAAAAACGCAAAAAGCTCTCCGCGGATTTTTCCGACAGCGACATTTTCCGGCTCGGGTCCTTTCTTCTTGCTACGGACATCGGCCTTGACTTTTTTCTTTTTGGAATTCCGGTTAAAAAGTGCCGGGGCGTTTTCCGCCGAAGCTCTCTCGATAACGTCGCCGCTGTTCCAGATCCGCTTTCCCGTTTCGCCGTCAAAAAGGCTCATGGAGCGCCCACCGAACGTATTCAAATAGCGGCATGGTTCGTTTCCGTCGCAGGGATTTTCCGCATCGATCGGCAAGGGTCCGAGTTTACGCACAAACGATTCCGTAAAAACGCTTCGATCCAAAGTTCCCGTCCGCAAAAGCAAATCCGCCCGGGTTTCGTCCGAGTAAAAGGAAAAATCCCGACCTGCGCCTTCATCCGCCGAAAGCACATAAAGCTTGCCAGAATTTTCAAACACGGCAATGCCGTCAGGCTGGAGTTCGCCTCGAATCGGTGCCAGTTCTATCGAAATTTTTCCGTCGTCCCGATAGTCAAAGCCGTTTCCCTTTAAGGAATGATCGACCGAGCCAAGGCCCCAGATTTTTTCGACGGTCCTATTTCGGACATCGATTTTCGCCATCGCATTGTTTTCCTGGAGCGAGACGAAAGCGAAATTCCCGTCCGGCGAAAAGGCGATGTATTCGGGTTCCAGATTTTGCAGATAGCTGCCGGGACCGCCAAGCCTCACCCCGAAACTCGCAAGCGAAAGGCTGTCGAACGCATCGAATGTTAACGCCAGAGACGTCGCACGCTCAACGCCTTCCGACAAATCGATAAGCCCGATGCTACCCTCGGGATCTTCCAAGGTTTCCTCATCGACTTCTCCCTCGCAGGCGACAAGAACCGTTTTCCCGTCGGGCGAAAAGGCGACCATGTCGGGTTGCGCTCCGACGGAAAAAGTCCTAAGCTTTACCAAGTCACGGTTCCGGATTTCGAACAGATGAAGAAATCCCGGCGAAGTTTTCGGAATGTTCGTCTCGGCGACGGCGACAAGGTTCCGGTAAGCGGCAACGCTCGGAACATCGCCACGAAATTTCAAGATATTCAAAATTTGAGGCTTTGCCGGATCCTTTAAGGAAACAACGGAAAGTTCTTCATCGCCCGACGCCACGACAAGAATTTTCTGTTCGGGGACATAGGCGGCGATTTCCGCTCCGGGGAGACCATCCGATTTATCGAGACGGTTCAGCTCCCGAAGCTCCAGCGCAAAGGCAAAAGCCACCGTTCCAAGCAAAAAAATCCAGCGAATTACAGACAAATTAAAGAAGCCACCAGCCGAGTAAAAATCCGATCAACGCGCCGCCGAGAAAAGTCCCGGCAGTCGAAGCCATTTCAATGGAACGATCGCGATTCATCTTGCGGTCCATCTGCGCTTCGACAGCAATCGTAAGAGCCTGTTTACACTTGGCATAGTTTGCGGAAAGCATCGAATCCGACGGACATGTTTCGGGACTTGCGAGGGAAACCGTTTCCGCCGAAACTTCCGCAACCGCCGTTTTTTCAACAGCAGTCAAGGAATCCGTCAAGTCTTCGGCAAGGAGCGTCGCCGAAAGAAACAGCAAGGCCAACAGGATTTTTTTCATATCGCAAAATTAGTTACATTTCAGAGCCTATGGAAGAAGATCGCGTCAAAACAGCGCAAAGAGTCACGTGGCACGGCTTTTTTGTCAATTTAATCCTCACCGTCGGAAAATTGCTTGCCGGGATTTTCGGAAATTCATCCGCCATGGTAGCCGACGGCATCCATTCCCTTTCGGATTTTGCGACCGACGCGGTAGTCATCATTTTCGTCCGCATTTCCGGAGAAGAACGCGACAGAAACCATCCCTACGGGCACGGAAAATTCGAGACGATGGCTTCGATGCTAATCAGCCTCGCTCTGCTCGCAGTTGCCATCGGGATTTTCGTAAGCGGTGCCCAAAAAATCGTCCAGATTCTCCAGGGAGACGTCCCCAAAACTCCGGGAATCATCGCCCTCGTCGCAGCGGTCATCTGCATTGCATCAAAAGAAATGCTCTACCGCTACACGGCCCGCGCCGGGCATCGCATCGACAGCCAAGCGCTTATCGCCAACGCATGGCATCACCGCTCCGACGCCCTGTCAAGCATCGGGACGCTATTCGGAATCGGCGGAGCATTTTTTCTCGGTGGCAAATTCACCATTCTCGACCCGATCGCCGCAGTCATCGTCAGCATCTTCATCATCAAGGTCGCCTTCCAAATCGGATTTCCCACCGTTCAGGAACTTCTCGAAGCGTCCCTCCCGCCCGATGTCGAAAAGGAAATCTGCGATATCATCCGCAATACGGACAAAGTTCGCTGGCTGCACAATCTGCAGACCCGGAAAATCGGAAACGATTACGCCATCGATGTCCACATCAAACTCGACAGGGATATTTCGCTGGTCGAAGCCCACGACATTGCGACATCCATCGAAAAACAACTGCGCGTCAAATACGGCAAGCGTACACAAATTAACGTCCACATGGAACCTCTTTCGGAAACCGGAAATGTCTAAAATTCACTTTTTCCTTTTTGCGACAAGTCTCCTTTTTCTCACCGCCTGCGAAGATATCCGAACGGAAAAATATCCAAGCGGAAAACCGTATCGGCAGGTTCGTTACGAGAACGGCGTCAAGAACGGGATTGAAACGGAATACTACGAATCGGGTGCCGTCAAGCGGACTCGGAACTTTGTCCAAGGAAAGGAACAGGGAGAATCCGAAGAATTTTACGAATCCGGCAAGCTTCGGGGAACCTTCCACTACCGGGACGGCGCGCTGGACGGAACGGCAAAACGCTTTTACGAAAACGGGCAGGTCCAGTCGATTACTTTGTACAAAATGGGAACCGTTGCGGGATTTCCGCAAACTTTCGATTCCGACGGAGATCCCGAAATTCAAGGTTCCTACGAAGATTCCAGAGACGGAAACCGCTACGAATGGGTGCGCATCGGAAACGCCGTGTGGACTGCGGAAAACATCAAGTATGCGCCTGTCAAAGGCTCCGTCTGTATGCAGTGCAACGTCTGGGGACGGCTTTACGATTGGAACAGCGCACAAAAAGCCTGCCCGCCGGATTTTCAGATTCCGAGCGTTTCCGACTGGGAAAAGCTTTCCCAAGATGCTGGCAAGGATCCGGCAAAAAAGTTGAAAGCCTCTTTCGGGTGGAACGATAACGGCAACGGAACCGACGAATTCGGCTTCGGACTTCGCGCAAGCGGCGCGCACTTTGAAAAGGCAAGCGTTCCTGAAAAATCGAGAAAGTTTAAGGATGCGGGCGACAAGGCCTATCTCTGGACAGCCAACGGAACGGTCGCCGTTTTCAAGAAAAATTCCAACCGGATTTCCTTCGAAAAGTTCAACCCGGAATTCGGCGCGAGCCTCCGCTGTGTATTAGGTGAACAATCCGCGGAATTTTAAGTTTAGGGATTAGGGAACAGGGAGTAGGGATTCGTCTGCGGACGTCTAAGTTTTCGGAAAGCGGAATGAGGGACATGGGAAACGAAACATAATACGATGTGTTTCCCAACGTTCCTTTTTCATGTCATTCCCCGGGTCGCTACAATGTCATTCCCGTGCTTGTCCGCCGCGGCGGACGCAGACACGGGAATCCAGAGATTATCGGGTCAAGCCCGATAATGACAGGTTAGCGGACTGCTGCGAGCAGGTCGGTCGCAATGCACTCTCCAAGACGGCGTTGAAGTAAATGTTCGCTAGACTGCCCTCTTCCCTCATATCGTCTCCCACGTCCCACTATCCACTAATTCCTAAGTCCTGCTTCCTGATTCCTGAATCCTATCAACCAACAACTATCCACTATCAACTAAGCTCTAAATTCTGACCTCCCGCGTCCCGTTCCAAGAAACCACCATGCAAGGAAATTAAATTTATATATTATACGATATGCCTATTACCCGATATATTTTACAAATTCACTGTCCCGACCAAAAGGGACTGATCGCGGGCACCACGCAGGTTCTCGCCAAGGCCGGAGCGAACATCATCGACTTGACGCAGCACACCGCCAAGGATATCGAAACCTTTTTTCTCCGGGCGGTTTTTGAATGCGAACCTTCCGCAGCGACCGAAGTCCGCGAACATCTGAAGGCAATCGCTCCGCAGCTTTCGCTCGAATGGAACCTTTACGATACGACAAAAGTTCAGCGCCTCGCCATTTTCGTTTCCAAGACCGACCATTGTCTTTACGACCTGCTTCTCAAGCACCGCGACGGAGACCTTCCCTGCGAATTTAGCTGCATCGTGAGCAACCACACGGAACTAGGCCCGGTCGGCGGAACATTCGGCGTTCCCTTTTACTATGTTCCGAGCACTGGCGACAAGACGGTTTCGGAAAATCGTTTCCGCGAAATCATTCAGGAAACGAAAACCGACGGAATCATTCTCGCCCGCTACATGCAGATTCTCTCGGCGGCATTTACCGAAGAGTTCCGCTACAAGGTCGTGAACATCCACCACGGATTTCTCCCGGCGTTCAAGGGGGCGAAACCTTACCATCAAGCGTGGCGCAAGGGCGTAAAGATCATCGGCGCGACAGCGCACTTTGCAACCGAAGACCTCGACCAGGGTCCGATCATCTGCCAGGATGTCCAGCGCGTTCCTGAAACCGCATCGATCGACGAGCTGGTCGAACTCGGAAAGGACATCGAAAAGAGGACGCTCTCCTCGGCGGTCAAGCTCTGGCTCGAACACCGTATCTTTGTTTACGAAGGACGAACCTTTATCCTGTAAGGACTTTTATGGCAGACGAAAACGAATCCAGAATCCAGGACGCTGAAATTGTTTCGGTAAAAAGCCCGGAAGAAGAAAACCAAGCATCCCAAGCTCCTGCAGAAAATCCAGAGCCTAAGCAAGACGCCAAGGCGGAACCCGCCGAATCTGCGAACAAGCAAAACGAAAAGCCTCAGGTCATCATCCAGCATGAACGCGGCGTTTCCTACTACGTCGGCTTTGCGCTTCTCACCGTGCTTGCGATATGTTTCTTTTTCATCCCGGGAATTTCGCTCGTCTATATCGTGAGCTGCATTGCGGCGATTTCGGCACCGGTCGCCTGGATTTTCGCAGCGCTCCTCTCCGTTATCGTCTGGTTCATCTTCAAACTGAAAATCAAGGGATTCAAGAAGTCGTTCCTCTGGTATATCGGGCTTTGCGTTCTCATTTCCATTATTCTGGTTTCGCTCACCGTCCTTACCAGCTACCAAATTCTGAGCGGAATTTTCTCCCTTCTCATCGGAGGTTCCAACTGATGAACCGGAAAGATTCCTTTGTACACTTCCTCGTTGAAACCGGGGCGCTCAAGTTCGGCGCCTTTGTCACCAAGAGCGGACGCCACACGCCGTATTTTATCAACACGGGAGAATTTCGCACAGGCAAGGCTCTCTCCCGCCTGTCCGAATTCTACGCCGAAGCCTTTGTCGAACATTTTAAAGATAAGGCGTCGAACCTTTTCGGTCCCGCCTACAAGGGAATTCCCCTGTGCGCTGCGACAGCTATCTCCCTCTACGAACGCCACGGCCTCGATTTGAGCTTCACATACAACCGAAAGGAAGCGAAGGACCACGGTGAAGGCGGAAACCTCGTCGGCGACACTTACAAGGAAGCGAAAGATGTCGTCATCATCGAGGACGTGATTACCGCAGGAACCTCCGTGAACGAAACGATGCAGACGATGAAAAATTTCCCGAATGCAAAAATCCGGGGACTTCTCATCTCCGTTGACCGCAAGGAACGTCTCGAAAACGGAAAATCCGCCCTTTCGACCGTCGAAGAGACTTACGGAATCGAAGCTCATTCGATTATCGACATCGACGACATCATCGCGTTTCTCGAAAATGCGGAGAACCGCCAGAAAATCGGTGCGCCAAGCGACATTCTCGAAAAGGTCCGCGCCTACCGCAAAGAATGGGGTGTGTAAAATGCGGGCGGCGATTCTGCTGTTTACGATGATTCTCATCGCCTGTTCGGGCAAGCAGTGGAACGCAAGCCACCCTTATTACCGGGAATCCCCGAGCGCAAACGAAGAAATTGCGCTGGTCGGGCTTCACCGGGCAATTGTCGTCACACGCGACAAATGGTTTTCCAAGAACCTGCAAATTCCGCGGGATTCCGTCTATGCCATTCTAAGCGTGCAAGCGGAAAAAGCCTTCGAAAGCGAGCTGAAAAATACGCGCTACCCGAAGCTTACCCTCTGGCCGGATTCCGTCTATGAGACATTCCCCGAAGATACGCAAAGGCTCGATGCCCGGATATTCGTCAAGGGGCGCTTTCCCGCCCAAGGGAAAAGCGTGTCCCTGCCCGAAAAGCCAGCGCCTAAATATCTGATTCTCGTCCATGAATTTACGCTCGGGCTGGACCTTTCCAAGGACAATTTTTACGATTATGCGCTCACCGGGCGAGAAGCCGCCGAGAAACGCACGTCGGATTTTTTAACAGTCATCCTTGCCTACACGCTCTGGGACAACGAAAAACAACGCGCCCTCTATTCTGCGGTTTCCGAAATCCCGCTGGACATCCGAAGCGGAATTTCAAAGGATGCCGTCGCAACGGTTTCGGCTTTTGCCGCCGATAGCCTCGCTTTCGGAATCGACGGAGGCGTTCGATGAAAATTTTCCCATCCCTGCTCGCCTTTCTGCTCCTTTCCGCGAATCTTTTCGCCGGAGACATTTTTTTCAAGACGCCATTCACCCTCTGGAGCGACCCGGACATTCTCCTCTGGAGCCCGGACAGCACCGTTCCGCTAGACCCGAAAGAATTTTCGCTGTCGCTTAAACGGAACAACGGCGGAATCGGCAATCCTTCGGTGCGAATCGCCGGAGAATGGGAAAGGGATTCCAGCGCAGCACTCTATTCAAAATGGCTTAGGAACAATCTGGAGCCGAAAATTCCAGCCGAGAACCTCAAGGCCCGCGACCCGAAAGTCCAAGGAAAAATCGCATCCATCGAAGACAGACTTCTGCTCTTCATGACCCGCCGAGGAAATTCCCTTGTCATCGCGCTCTTTGACGAAACGAGTTTTGCGCCGAAAATCGCGGGATCGCTTCCCTACAGCGAAGATAAAATCCAGCTGGGAGACGATATCGCCGAGACATTCTTTAGCGGAAGCACCAAGCGACGCCTTTCCGCCGAAGAGAGAAAAAGAAAAGCGGTAGAACCGGACGAATATTTTTCGGAGATTCCCAAGTTTCACGGCTGGGTCGGAATTGCGGGCGGCTACACGCAGGCTCAGATTCCGTTCACGCCGGACAGCTGGTATCGAAGCCATCTCAAAAGCCGCATCAAGAATTACCGCAACACCAAGGATTCGCTTTCCACCTGGAACTTTTTGGACGATTCCTCCCCAGTTCTAAACGTTTATGCCGGCGGACTCTGGTACGACTTTATCGGGGCGGAAATTTTCTTCCGGTTTTCTTCCCACGACGCAAAGACAGACGGTCGCGACACGGTTTACCGGGAACTGGACCACTGGACGTTTTACCGCTACGAAGTCGGTCTCAGCCTTTTATTTTCTCACCGTTTCCACATGCGGAAAAACATCGACATCTTGCCACACGCTTCGCTCGGATTTCTCTACAGCGTTCTCTCGGAATCCATCGACACGAAAAGCGGAAAAGAGCCTTCAAGCGCCTACAAGTCCCGCATCGAATTCAAGGATTTTTACAAAGGCGCAATTCTCTCGGCAGGAGTCCGCGGACTTTTCTTCGAACATTACGGAATCGACTTGCGTGCGGGAATCGCCGGACGCGGTAGGCTTCTCGACAAGGAACCGTCTATCGATGCAGTCGCCGAACCGACAGAAATCGGAGGTTCCACTATCGACTGCTTTATCCAGCTGGGATTCGAATACCACTGGTCGCTTTAAAATATATGGGACGCGGTAAGAGGAATTAGGGAGAAGGGATTAGTTGATAGGATTCAGGAAACAGTTCGCTTCAAATCCCCGCATCCCGTGTCCCACTTAACTCATCCCTAAAGCTTAAACGTCCGCTGTTCTAAGCCCTAAATCCTACCGTCCTTCGTCAATGATTTCTGCACCGAGCGCCTGCGTCGCAGTCACCAAATGTTCCTTAATCTTTCGGTATGCGCCAAGCAAATCGGTAAAAGTCGTCGTGAGAAGCGGGTCATCGTTCACCTCGGCGACGTGACCCCAATGCCTTGCCCGATATTCGCGAACCTGTTCCGTGATTTCATGTCCTTCGCGGCGGACATCGGCAAGCTTCTGGACGTTGCGCGGATTTTCAAGGACAACCGTCACGTCGTTCGCAAGCTTTTCGACGCTCTCGTGCAAAAGGACAATATCTTCCTGGTGAACCTTGTCAAAGGCAACATTGTGATCGCGCATCCGAAGCAAGAGCTTTAGAACCTGCGTCACATAATCCGAAGCGGTCTCCAGGTCGTCGCTCATCCGAAGCTGACGCTCCGCATCGTTGGCGATGCTCTTGGAAACGCTCGTAGAAAGAAGCCCAGTCAAGAACCCGATGACTTCCGTCTGCGCGGAATCGAGCTTCGTTTCGGCTTCGAAAATGCTTTCGATGGTAGCCTTGTCCGCCTTGCCGTCGATAACCTTGCGCAGATCCTTGAGCATTTTGCACACGGTCTGGTTCATCATTCCCATTTCACGCCCCGATTGAGTAATCGCTGCGAACGGAGACTTGATAAGGGCCGGTTCGAGCTTCGTCACCACGGCATGTTTGGGCTTGACCTTGTTCGGGAAGAGCTTGTCGAGCAGCGCGGGAATCTTCCCCGTAAACGGCAACACGACGAGCGTATTCACGACATTAAATGTCGTATGGTAAAGCGCAATCGCAAGCATCACGTTCTTCGGATCATCGGGATTTTCAATTCCAAAGATCGTGCGCAGAAGCCAGCACATTCCGCTCATCGTCGGCGAGAACAGAATCGTCACCCAGATGACGCCAAAAATGTTGAACAGCAAGTGGAAAATCGCTGCGCGCCGCGCATGACGCGAAGTGTTCGCCGCAATCATCAAGGCCGAAATCGTGCACCCGATATTCTGTCCGAGCACAAGAGCCGCCGCCGTGTTGAACCCGATAAGCCCTTGGGACGCAAGAACGATCGTCACGCCCAAGGAAGCGGAACTCGACTGCATGATAGTCGCCATGAGAAATCCCACGACGATGCACGCACAAATGCTGAACAGGCTCTCCGCATTGAACACGGCAAGCGCATTCAGAAAATCCTGGTTGTTCGACACGGGCGCAAGCGCCCCCTTCATCGCGTAAAGCCCGACAAAAACAAAACCCACGCCTAACAAGGCGAGGGCTGAATACTTGACGTTTTCCTTTTTGGCGAAACAATAGACCAGTGCGCAGGCTCCGGCGAGAGGCATTCCATACTGATCCATATTCAGCACGAGAACCCATCCCGTAATCGTCGTCCCGATGTTCGCTCCCATAATGACGCCTAGAGTCTGCGAGAGCTTCATGATTCCGGCGTTTACAAATCCGATGACCATCGCCATCGTGACCGCACTCGACTGCACAAGGCAGGTCACCCCCATTCCGACTAGCACCCCGAGAACCCGATGATTCGTCACCTTGCCGATGAGCTTTTGGAGGGTAGGACCGGCAATCGTCTGAAGCCCCATCGAAAGAAATCGCAAGCCGAGAAAGAAAATTCCCACACCGCCGACTAAGAGCGCAATGGTTTGGGCTATCTGCGAAAACAACATTGTTTGTACATCCTTGTGGTGAACGCCTATTGCATTCGATTTTACCTATTCTTGACAGAACCTTTACAAATTTAGAATTTCGAAGCCAAAAGTTCATCCACCCGGGTTTTCAGAGCGTCCATCGAACCCGAATTGTCGATAGTCTCGTAACGGTCGTTCGGCGGCAGCGGATCTTGCGCCTGCACCTGCATCCGGCGAAGAGCATCCTCGCGGGAAAGTCCGCGCCCTTCAAGCCGCGAAAGCCGGATCGCCTCGGGAGCTTCGACCACCCAGATTTCTTCAAGAGCCTTTGAAAACTCCGGCCACTTGAAGAGAAGCGCCCCTTCGACAGCGGCAAGCTTTGGCGGCGGAGCGAACCGTTTGGCGGTGGCGAGCTTATCCTCCACCGCTTTCCGGAGCAGCGGATACACGATTCCTTCCAAGTCCGAAAGCGAACGCGGTTTCCGAAAGACACGCTCCGCCAACGCAGCCCGGTCAACCGTACCATTCCGGATGCAGTTCGCTCCGAAGCGTTCTGCGATTTTATCCCGGAGCCTTTCCGATTCCGCATACAGCAAGTGCATTTCGCAGTCGAGGTCCAGCACGAACACTCCCCGCCCGGCGAGAAGCACGCCGACCGCGCTTTTCCCGGAACCGATCCTGCCACAGATTCCAATCGTTTTCATGCCCGGAATTTAACTATTTTTAAGGCACTATGAGCTTAAAATTCGAAACCCCGATTACCGATGTTCCGCTGTTCCACCAAGGCAAGGTACGCGACATGTACGACCTCGGCGACAGCTTCCTCATGGTCGCGAGCGACCGCCTTTCCGCTTTCGACGTGGTCCTTCCCACCCCGATTACCGGCAAGGGAAAAATCCTCAACCAGCTTTCGCTCTTCTGGTTCGAGCACCTCGGAATGCCGAACCACCTGATCACGGCAAATGTCGATGAATATCCCACCGTCCTCCAGAAGTACAAGGACTATCTGCGCGGGCGTTCGATGATTGTCAAAAAGGCAAAGCGTCACAGCGTCGAATGCATCGTGCGCGGATACATCGTCGGCTCCGGCTGGAAGGATTACCAGAAGACCGGAAAGATTTGCGGACATATCCTGCCGAAAGGTCTCGAACTTTGCGAAAAGCTCGAAAAGCCGCTCTACACGCCGAGCACCAAGCCGGATGTCGGCCATGACGAAAACATTTCCTTCGAGCAGACTTTCGACATCGTAGGCGAAAAAGTCGCCACGGAACTCCGTGATCTTTCGCTCGACGTTTACACCAAAGCGCGCGATTACGCGGCGACCAAGGGAATCATCCTCGCAGACACCAAGTTCGAATTTGGCGAAATCGACGGTAAGACGGTCTTAATCGACGAAGTCCTGACGCCGGATTCGAGCCGTTACTGGCCCGCGGACAAATACCAGGTCGGCAAAAACCAGGAAAGTTTCGACAAGCAGTACGTTCGCGACTGGCTCGAAACGCTCGACTGGGGCAAGACCTATCCGGGACCGGAAATTCCCTCGGAAGTCGTCAAAAATACGCTCGCCAAATATGTGGAAATTTTCGTACGGCTGACGGGACACGAACCGGAGCTTTAAAAAATCCAAGATGAAAAAGCCCGGCTTCGCCGGGCTTTTTTGATTCTCTAATTCAAGTTGTCGAGCAGCACCTGTACGCCGGGCCGTTCCCTTTCCTGCTTTTGGAACACGCCGCTCAGCCTTTCGAGGTTTTTCAAAGTTTTCCGGTCCGACTCCAAATTCACGATTGCGTCAATCAGGGTTTTCGGGCTGATATTTTCAACGGGAACCGTATTCTCGATACCGTATTTCCGCAACCGCAAGGCATTATCGATCTGGTCTTTGCCCAAGGGAAGAATCAGAAACTTCTTGTTGTTATAGACGCATTCCTTGATGGTCGCCAGTCCACCGTGAACCAGGGCGAATTCCAAATTCGGTGCCGAAAGAATCGCCCGCTGCGGAACCCAGCTTGCAAAGGTGATGTTCGGCTGGTCCTTAAACTCCGTCCATTCGTAGTCATGGATAAGCTTGGAACCGACACCCAAAACCAGGTGATAACCGGAAAGTTCCGCGGAACGCATCGCTTCGCACAGGCAGTGGAAAAGATGCCGCGCCTTGCCCTCGTAATCCAGAACCTGCGAACCCGCTGTCACAAAGATGAGCTTTTGATAGACAGCTCCGGCTACAGGATTTTCCGGCTGGAGAAGCGAACAGTCAAAGTTTTCGCTTGAAGCCGAAACCAAATCCCTTTCCAAAATGCACGGCTCGACATAATGAACCTTCTCGCCGGGATTGTAATGGGCGTATTCGTATTCGCGCGGGCAGGGAATCAGCTCGTCAAAGGCTTCGAGGTCCGAGACAAACTCTTCGATTTCCACTTCGGGATCCTGCAACAGATCAACCGGATTCTCTCCAGCAGCGTCTTTCAATTCCGCATACCGGCACAGGTTCACCAGCTTGAAGTATTCCGTCGGGGAAAACGCCATCAGGTTTTGCACCGCTCGCATCGCCGGGTCTTCGCTCGGATGCCTCAGGTAGGTTGTCGAAACGACAACGTTCACGCCGTAGATTTTATGGATCAGCAGGCTTTCCAGCGAAGTGAAGTAGCCGGAAACAAGCAGGTCGGGCTTCAGCCCCGCCATCGTCCTGTAAAAATTTTGTGCATCGGCAAACAGTTCCCGGTTCAGCTTTTCCTTATAGTACGGCAAATCCTCACCGAGAGCGCTATAGGCAATCGCCCAGATATGGTCCGGTCGCCAGCGTTCGTTCGGACTCGTATGGCTTTCTGTCGTGTAACCCAAAGGATAGATATTCTCAAAAATCGGGGAATAAGGGATGGGAACCAGCGTATCGCTTTGGCTCTTTATCGGGTAGGCTTTTACAATCCCTTCGCAATCGGAAATTCCCATATATCTTACGGAATGTCCCAATCGAGACAGATCCTCCGCCCATTTCAATGTCGGCAACCAGTGCCCCTGTTCCTTGTAAACATCTGGCCAGAAGAGAATCGTTTTGGGCATAGAAAAACTCCTTAACTAATTATCTTCGTCTCATCGGCAAGGATGTACATCTGCACCGCCAGGTTGACCGATTCCATCGTGTCCTGGAATATGACGACATAGCCAAACTTTTGCTTGGCTTGACTTGAAAAAACAGGACTATCTGGAATCGGCCAGCCTTTCATCGATCAATCCTTGATACAGCGAACAGAATAAGCATCGGTTTTTAGACGAGGGTACCCCGTTATCCGATCAAACTGGTAATCTAGCGGATCCGGCTTAAAACATTTGGCAATGGCGTTCTCGACCCCACGTTCCGTCGCACTCCAATAAAAGGACTCTCCTGCTCTTAAAGACCCACTATCAAAGCACTTCCAAGGCGTATACCAATACCCAGCACCCAGTATGACGCTAAAACCAAAATCATCACTTCCCCTCTCCCCCTTTTTGTTATAATGAGATATCAAACTAACCATGACTATAGCAACATCGGCAGGCTTATTGGCTAAGACATAATCACTTAAAGCCCGATATTCTGTCGAGTCCGGAAGATGCCACCCTTCAGGACAAACTTTTTGAGCCTCCGCCCATCTGTATAATCTTCCAGTTATTAAACATCTTGAAATGGAATCAGCATAACATAGGCTTTCTTCAGAAGCATAATTTAAATTTTGCGCCATCCATATTTGACTGCCAATCTGCACCGTGCGATAAACCTGATTATCTCTTGTGTCTAGAAATTCCCCATATTCAATGGACGGATTTAAAGCAACTGTTGTAACGCAATCAAATTCATTACAGTCGTACCTATTTGACCAAATATTACCAGAGCTCGACGATACCGGCTGTTCCGAAGAGCTGGACGAGAACGGAATCTCCGAAGTGCTCGACGACACCGGCTGTTCCGAAGTGCTCGACAATACCGGCTGTTCCGAAGTGCTCGACAATACCGGCTGTTCCGAAGTGCTCGACAATACCGGCTGTTCCGAAGTGCTCGACAATACCGGCTGTTCCGAAGTGCTCGACAATACCGGCTGTTCCGAAGTGCTCGACAATACCGGCTGTTCCGAAGTGCTCGACGAGTCTATTGAATCCGAAGGACTTGTAGCGTTAGTTTCGCTTTCACTGCAAGCAAGCAGAAAACAAAACAAAACACCAAATAAATAAAATTTCATTTTACAGCTCCTTTTCTTGCCGTATAGCTTATTGAAATTATAATATCGTCAATTTCATTTCCTTTTACACCAGATAAGGACAAAGCCCACTTTGACTCAATTCCTGCCCCTTCAAAAGGACAATATTTGTCCTTTGAAAAATTGAATTCATATTGGTTTATATCTAAATGAGCTTGGCTCGTAGCAATTGTTTGTACCCCTATGCGGTTTTGAATCCATTCATTCTCATTCAGCCTCAATTTATTTTCAATTAACGAAAGTTCAGCTCCTACACATCGTTTGCTTGCCGGATCCTTTAGGATAACCTGCATTTGAACATTTCGAATTCTCCCAAAGTAATAGCTAAAATCATAAATAGATTTTGGAATATTAAATGAAAAGTTTTCTACCACTGTATCAAATGAATTAAGTCTTTCAAGGACTCCCCCCTCCTCATCGACAAGTTCATCGAAATGAATATCTTTCGTTATCTCCAGCTCGTTCCTGTCGTTTTCCAGATAGGCGACTTCCATCACGTGCAAGTCGGCGAGCAGCTTTTCTCCCGCAAGCAGTCCACTGTGCAGGCCGTCCCAGTACGAGCCGCTGCCCTTGATAAACGTCTTTGACGACTTGGCGTCGATGTCTGTGTCGCCTATCTCGAAGTGGTAGCACTTCTCCGCCTTGCGGGCGACCTTCACCGCCAGCTGGAACAAGCTCTTGTATACGCCGCCGGTCTCCTTCTTCAGCCAGCCGTAGAGCTCCTTGTTCGTGTACTTCTCGGACAGGTGCTCGTACATTTCATCCTTGAGCTCGGCTTCGCGCTCCGCTTTCTCCACCTGCTTCCTCGCGTAGTCGATCCTTATCTCGGTGACGGCCTTCTTCTTTTCGAGCGCCTTGGCCCTGTTTGCCTTTTCGGTCTTCGCCATCGTCCAGTCCTGCAGCCTGCGTTCCGCCTCGGCCTGCAGCTTCATTTTGGCGGCGGAGACCTGCCGCTGTACAAAACGGGAGGCGTAGCTCTCCGCCTCGTTCACCAGGTTCTCGGCAATCTTCGTCCCGCCGGCGGAGAGCGCGCTGAAAGACGGGCCGCCCAGGCCGTTCGCGATGGCGCCGATATCCAGGTCGGGGATCTTGTAGGCGACGGAAGCCGCCTTCTTGACGCTTTCCACCGTTTCCTGGACTTTCCTGGCCTTTTCCATGAACCTGTCGTACTGTTCTTCTAGTTTGAGCGGTTTATAGTATTCTTCCTGTTCAGCTTGTTCCGCTTCGATATTTTCTTGTTCAATCTCTACCGATTCGAGTTTCTTTTCGAGTTCCGCCACGTCCATGTCCGTGACCGTCTTCTGCAATGCGAGCATCGTCCTTTCGTGCGACGCCCGGAGCACGGCCAGGGATTCGGCATCGTACTTTTCGAGGATGTCCAGCAGGTCGCGGCCCATCCGCATCACATCCCGAACAATCTCTATCGCCTTGGCGACCATCACTTTAAAGCGGTAGTATGGCAACGCAGACGAAGCGTCGGCAAGCGCCTCGCTGATGGAAACCCCGTTCGCCTTCGCCTTCACGAGCAGGGCGGGGTCGATAGGCGGCGCAAATAACGCAAGGGTTCTCTTTATGCCTTCAATATTGAGGCTGTTGCGGATCTTGTAGAGCCTGTCGGCAACGGTGTCCCAGTAACCCGCCAGGGTCTCGTTGCGAGGCACATTGAAGTAGAACATCATCCCCGTCGTATGCGCAAGCTGCATCGTGCGACCGGGCAGCAGACGCTGCGGCGTCTCCTTTTCGCGGCTCTTGCCCGTGAGCATCGTGTCCTCGTAGGTGACGAACGCGTTGTTCATCACGCCAGTGCCTTTCGACATCAGCTCCTGCACCGTGAACGCCGTGGCGTTCTTCGGGTCGGGAACCTCGGCGCTCTTGGGGCCGAGAATCTCCGCCGCAAGGATGTACATCTGCACCGCCAGATTGACCGATTCCGTCGTGTCTTGCGAGAACAGCTGGTCTCCCCAGCCGATCAGGGCGTCGAGATATTTCATCACCACGTATTTCTGGTAAGCGACCGGGCGGTAGCGCGCAATCATCTGCGGGTTGAACGGGTCGTTCTTCCAGCGGTCTATCAGCAACTGGATAGCCTTCCTATCGGGCAAGGCATCGTGAGGCGTCGGGAACGACAGTTCCGAAAGAATCGACCGGTCGGCATCCGGGTTCGCAAAGAACGGCAGGAACTTCCAATACCTGGCCCCTTTCGAAAGCTCCCGGACAAAGCGCTTTGTCCGTTCGTAGGGAGTGAGGTCTATCCGCGGGTCGAACACCAGCTGGAGCCAGTTCAGCGCCGCTTCATAATTCTGCTCGGCGAGCATCCTGTCCGCCAAAAGCATCGGGACAAAGAAGAACAGTTCCCAGTTGTAAATCGAAGTCGCCGAACCCCAGCAGAAATCGACCGTAGAAGACGGGTAGGGTTCCGCAACGACGCTGCCCGGCAAGTAACCGTGTTCGAACAGCGTCTGCGACAAATCCCAGGCCTGCCAGTCGCCCGCCGTGTAATAGCCGAGATAGACGCTGAAGTAGTAGTTGTAGTAGGAGTAGGAATAATAGTAGCTGTCCGAGACAGGCAAAGCCTCCGTTTCGCGGCTGTAAAGCCACTTGGGACCGCCCTGCAGGAAACGCCGGTGGAACTCGCCCGCTTGAGGATTGGAAACCATTTCCACGTGATAATTCGGGATGCTGTTCGCCCCCGACCCGCCGTCGCCGGAAACGGTGCGGACAAGGAAGACTCCCTTGGAATCCATGAAGAAGAACGGCCTGTCCTCGTGGCAAATAAATCCCATGTTCACGGACAGCAGCTTGAACGGACCTCGCGTATTGCCAAAAATTCTGGTTCCGTCCTGCAAGACCAGAGAACCGCCCGCGTTATGGAACAAGTTCCCTACAAGGCGGCATCCCGCCGGAGAATGATTCTTTACAAATTCACCATAAGTGAAAGCAATCGAATTCCCTGTATCTGGTTCAACTTCATTGGAAGCCGAATCAGCTCCATCTTGCGTAAGCGAGAAGTTTCCGATATGGTTTATCCGCTGGTCCGCCCTGTATTCGCGCGAAACTTCCGTTTTTAGGATATAGGTCGTCGCCGGAGCGTTATCCAAGCCTTCGACATCGCCAGACATCGGCGCGGAATTCGCCACAGGAACGGTAACCACATGCGGCGTATCGACAAAATCGGGGAACGTGCGCCAAACCTGCAGATTCAAGGCATCGGAATTATCGGAGACATCGATGACAAAATAGCGTTCGGCCAAATTTTCGTTTTCACCCAATATGAAATCAAGCTGGTTTTCGGACACATCATAGACGGCCTGCTTCCCGACTTTTACGCCAATCCATTTTGTCCCCGTGAAAGCAGTCCACTTCAGCCGCAGCTCGGCGTAATACTCCACGGAAACCGCAGCCTGCTTTCCGCCCGACTCCCCCGTCTTTTTCTGCTTCTGGCCCTGCACGACCTGCAACCAGGTAATGTACAGATGCCCGCCAAGAATCGCCGGCTGCACGGCGGCCCCGTCGATTTCAACGGGAATTTCTTCCCACGGAGTCCAATTTCCGCCGTATAGCGCGGTCGCCTCGTATTTGCGATAATAGTAAGTGTGGGGTTCGCCACGCGTGCGGCCAACGATGTGCAAGGTATAGAGCACGCCAGCGACGCTTCCGCCATCCTGCTTGCAAGCTCCGACGATATCGATTTCTGACGAGTCGCAAACCTTTTTCAGGTATTCGCCGAGAGCCTCGGTCATCGCTTCCTGGTCATTACCGACTTCGGCCAGGCGATCTTCCAGTTCGACAAAGAACGGCGTCTTGTCGCTTCGCAAATCTCCGTCTATCCAGTTTTCGGGATACAGGAACACTTTGCGGTTCGCAACCCAGACCTGGAAATTTTTCATCCATTCCCACTGTTCCCTTTGCGTATCGTTCAGCGTGTAACCGCTCTCAAGACCCATCAAGGCCCGCTGCACGTAAAGCTGGATGCACGATACCGCCTGGACCGTGCGAGAAATCGCCATGTCCGGTTCCATCTTCACGTCGAGAAGGTAGTAAGAATAGATGTCGCTTTCATCGACAAAGACCGCGGGATAGTTTCCCGCTGTCGCCGGAATCTGCGATTCATTGCAGACAACAGCCGCCAAGGCATCGCGTTTCCGTTGCCGAACCTTGTCGTTCACGCCCTGGATGAAACGGTTCCATTCCGAATTGGTGCGAGCAAGTTTCAGATTTTCTTCAAACGTCTTGGCATATTCGGAATACGAAACGTCGTCTGCATCCAGCAAGTTTTTCAAATCCGCGGGAAGCGTATTCGTCTTCCTGTATAGGGAAAGCATTTCTGCAAACCGGCACCACGCTGAAGGCGAATCCGTTTTCAGAGACTTTACCGCGAGGCTGTTTTCATCCCGTTCGAAATCAATTCCAGAAGCCGCAAGTATCGCGACAAAGGCATCGTTCGAAATCCGAATTTTTTCATCCGAGGCATCAAGATTTTCTAACTCGCTGTAATTGTAAACTTTCCCCAAAATTCGGGAAGATACGGCGAATGCGCAAAGCACATCTTCAAACAAGCCATACGGAGTTCTTTCCGCTTCGACTTCCGATTCGCCAGCATTCGACCTTTGCCTTTCAGCAGGCGGAATCAGATTTTTCCAATCCCATCCAAAGCCAAGGTCCAACGACTGCGTAAATTGATAAAGCGCCGAACAACGGACAATCCGGTTGCAGAGAATTTCTATCAAGGCGACATCGTTTTCACCCAGATCGTTTACCGATGCGATATCTTCTCTAATTGCAAAATTTTTCCATTCCGTCAAATCATCCAAAGCATCATCTTTCAGTTTTTCAAAAAGTTCCGCAAGCACATCCGATGTCATCGAGAATTTTTCGGCAATGAGGGAGAGCGATCTTTCAAAGGCAAGTTCATCACGAAGCGCGTTGTAGAATGCGGTCCCGCTTTCATCCGCAGCAAAGACCTCTTTCCACGACGGGGATGGCTCTGAAACATACCGAAGCACATCTTTTAGACAGGCGTTCCACTTTTCTCCGATATCCGGTTCAAAGTCATTTTTCCACGCGTCAAAAATTTCCTCTGCATTTTCTTTGCCCAATGTTTTCAACAGCCCGTGAATCGCGGTTTCGTAATCAATTCCATCAAATTCATCCAAAGACTTCCGTACATTTGCATTGAATTCCACGGCAAAGGAAGAAGATTCTGTCGGTGGGATTAATTGCGGTTCGAGAATCGCTTTCAAATCGCCGACCGAAAGAGACGAATTTCGCAAAAGCTCCAGCTCGTCGATGGTCTCGTTGCAATTTTTCCTACCGCCCAATTCAACAGGAAAACCGATGCGTTTTAGAAAGAGATAATCCTCTACGGAAAGCCCGTTCCCAGCAATCCAAAGGCCGTATCGATACAGAATTTTTAGGCCATCTTCAAAAGCCGAGACCAAAGACCGCTCTTCGACCGGTTTCCAGAATTCCTGCAAGAGGAACACAGCGTCCCGGGAATCCATTCCCAGACAGACATTCGCCGCCACCGAGAGAGAGTACAGAAGCTTGTCGCATTCCTTCGCAAAATCAAGCGCGGAATCATCCGCAAAAGCGTCTTCGGCATAAGCATCAAAAAGCGAATCGATCGGGAAAATCTTTTTTAGCGCATCCCTTGTCAGGGAACATTTTCCCAAAAGTACAGCGGCTTCCTGAACAGACAAAGCGATTCGAACTTTCAGTTCCTGGATTTCCGCGAGTTCATCGACTTGACAGTTCCATGTTTTCGCCACATCGTCAATCTTCCAGCCCAACGCCATCCGACGACGGACAAAGACGGATAGCTTAAAGAAAAAGTCTTCTTCGTCCGCATTTGCCGCAAAGAGAATCCTGTAACCGCCTACATCCGAAAGCTGGAACGACTCGGAATCCGCATGAACTGTCACGCCCGAATCCTCGAACACGGGCGACGTCAATATCTCCGCAAATTCCTCGTAAGTCAATCGGGTGCGGTCAAGGACAAACGCCAAATAGCTTAAAACCCGATGCCACTTGCGATCCTTGCTTTCTATCTGCCGAGATTTATCCGGGAAGAAAAGTCCCTCGTTGTCATTTTCTGTCAAGCCCCAAAGTTCCCACACCGGATGGGAATTTTCATTCCGATTGGAAGACAGAAGCTTTGGGTCGTGGCCTTTCAGCAAAAGCGTTGCATTCCAGGCATCCTCGCGGGCATTTTCCGTCTTCACTTTGCGCAGTTTTCTTGCAACAGACGCGTTGTCCAGCGAAAGATTGGCAAAGATTTCCGATACCCGCATCCGGTCAAAGTTCTGCGGGAGCGACATCGGATAGATCTTCTCGCCAATGGCCTTCATCGCGGCAGTTTCAACAGCCATTCCCAAAACCGAGACGCCCGAAGTCCAAGGGCAGGGATTCGCTCTTAAATCTTCCACCGTCGCCTTTTCCAGAGTCTGGTTGCAGAACGGAACCGCCTCTTGGTTTACCGAACTCTTAGCGACGAGACTTTCCAAAAGTTCTATCGCCAAATCGATGGTCGGGAGCGACACCTCGGCATTCGCCTTGGTCATCTTCAGAGCCAAAACATCGGGACGACGGCTGATGAATTTGGTATAGACTTGCCCCTGTTTCAAGAATTCAAGCAGGTCCAGCAAATACGCTGAAGGACTCAGGATAGACTGGTTCTGGGTTCCCGAATTGCGGTTGATGCTCCCGAATAAAGTTTTCCAGTTGGCGAAACTCTTGCCCTGCAAACGCTGCCTTGCGACATTGCTCGTCCGGAAATTTGCCGCTTTTAATTTTGTTTTTCCGCTTTGGGAAGCGGTCGCCTTCTCATTCTGCAATCCACGCGGCAGCGCGAGGATCGTATTGTCGGATTCATTCAGGTTGCCATGATAACGTTCCACATCGAGAGTGGCGTTCGCAACAAAATTCTTGGCGAGACGGTGGATATTTGTCGCCAGTTCCTTGTCTCCCATGCCCAAGCCATGCTTCGCGACAAAGCTCTCTTCATCCGAAAGGGCGATTTTCGACGCGGAATCAAAACCGTTCCGGACCAGGTAGGCAATCGCTTGCGGGTCGTTCGTCAAACGGAAAAGCCGCTGTAAAATCTTGATCTTTTCCTTTTCGTCATCGCTTGCTGTCGCTTCGGGAATTCCATTATCCTGCGCATGAGCCTCTGCGGATTTTTTCAGGAACATTTCCAGGTCGGAAGCATTTAAATCAAAATCCTCCCACGGTTCCGATTGCAGTTTCCAAACCAAATCTTTCCACGGCTTTTCGGAATCATCCGCCGCAAAAGCTTCCGAAAGCTTTAATTTCAACTCCGTCTGCGGAAACTTCGCCCGAAGCCTTTCTTTCAGCGTACGGATAGCGATTTGCTTCTGTTCGTTTGCCGTCGTACCGGGAAACAAATCCAAGGGAAGCGCAAGCGAAACCTCTCGGCACCAGCAAGCGTAACGCTCGGCAGTTCTTTCAATCGTGTCACCCCAAAAATTCGGCTCGCTTCCCAACGCATCCCCATATTTCAGCAGATATTCCAGCTTCCACGCACCGAGCAAATCAGCTTCCGAGACCTGAGAGTCCGGCTTTGCGCACGGCTTATACGGAGAATTTTCCTTGTGCAGCAAAGTGTAGGCGCTAACAACCAGGTCGGGATACCAGTTGCAGAAATCGCCCAGCTCGATCAGGAATTTCAAATCGTCAACTTCCGCAGAGGAGAACATCGATGAATCTTCCCTGAGAAAGGCGATCAGTTCCTGGTAGTTGGAACCGCAATCCGAAAACAGATCGAGAAGGCTATCAAGACGTTCCTTGTGTTCCCCCAAACGGGTTAGCTTGGGACGTCCACCTTTTCCGCTTTTCTTGATAGAACCGGCATTTGCGAACTCATTCGATTCCAGTTCCAATTCCTTGGCTAGGAAAAGGTAAAAGACAAAAAACGCCGAAAAAGTATTTTCCTGCTCCGTTGCGACATTTTTGGACTTTTGCAGGTAGTTCCAGATTTTTAGCCTAAACTCGTCCGCCGAAAGCTTCGAGCTGACGAGATTCGCCGAGATAGCCTCTTGAATCACCTTCTTGCATTCATCGAGCCCTGTCGCCAAAAGCGTCGAGACATCGATTACCTTGGCGTTTCGTATCAAAGGATAAAGGTAAGCGGCACAAACAGAAACGCTTTCCTGCTCCAGAGCGGTCCCCGAAGCGAGCGCCCCACGGAGACCCTCGACGGAATCTACCAGTTCATGCGCAATCTGGAAAGATTTAAAATAGTCCCGCGCCTTGGCTTCATCCACATCTTCACGCCCGATTACCAAGGGAAACCGGGTAACGCTATCTAGAAATTCAGAAATTTTATCTTGGAGAGAAACCTTGATCGTTTCCTTGTACGATATAACCGTCTGGTAATAAATTTTCAGTGTGTTGTCGAGGCGTTCAAACTCCGATTCAATCGGCTTGTCGGTTTCTAGGTCAAGGACGAAGTTGATTTCCTGAGCGGATTTCCCATTGAAAACCAGCGGAGCCGAATAAAAACTTCTGGGACTGTCGCTGTCGTTACCGTCACCGCCTTTTTTATAATGGACCTCGGCGAAAAGGGATGCCTTGTCCTTTCCTTTGGCAATTTTACTGTCAAGCCTTAGCCCCTGCGGAATGGACGATGCGTTGTAGATAATCTCGTAATGACCGAAAGCGTCAGAAATTACCGGGCTTCCCAGCATCACTTTTTCAAAAGTGCCGATTTTCGCCCCTAAATCATCGGCCGATTCCCGGTAATAAAGGCAGAATGCCGCGACCTCGATGTCGGCTTGCAAGGGATAGCCGAGAGGATTCTTGATATTTCCAAAGACCCGGCAAGCGTCACTCGTCAAGGATCCGGGAACTGTATCCAACCGAATCCGAACAACCTGGTGAACCGATACGGGATTCGGAACATCGTAAGTGGCGAGGCTCTGTCCCTGCAAATCGCGCACGACAACTTGAAGACTGGGCGCAGTTCTTGTAGCGCCATACTTTTGGAAAGCCGATTTTAAATAGGAGCAGGAAAAATAGCCTTTGGCATTCAAGGATGCCTGAGCCAAGAGGGTCGAATGTCCATCCCAAAGATCGTAAACAAAGACTGTCCCGGCGCTTAGGGGCGTCACCGAGTTGTAAAAGACAAATCCCTCGACGCTCCAGACATCATCCGCAGAGGCTTTGGAAATATCGATACGCCCCAATTCAAAAGGGGTCTCCGTCGCTGCGTACGTATCCGATTCCCACAGCAAATTCCCGGCAAAATCAAAAAGGCGGACAACCAAATCGGGATGATCGATGGAAGTATTTCCCTTCTGGAACATGTAGGAGGAAAATTCCAACGAAAAAGAGCCGTCTTCGCCGATGCCACATTCCGCCATCCAGTCCAAGGTCCCGTCGGCAAGCCTGTGATAGGCTTCGATTTTTCCCTGGCAAAAAGGAACACCGTTATTCGACAGAATACCGGAAACATTCCAGGTTTCAGGGACAGGATAGGACAACGGCAACTCCTTCTCAGTGATTTTGGAACAATCTCTACAAAAGAAATATAATCACTTTCCACAGTAAGCGCAAGCTTTTTCAAAAAAAAACGCAAAGGCTGTGTAAGAAATTACATCGGCAAGACTTTTCCGTGAAAACTGGAGCCTTATCCGTTAAACCAGAGATTTTCCAAGCCTTCGTAAGTGAAAAAATCAAGCCCGCGGAAAGGCGAAAAGCCCGCCGAATTTTTATACCCGATAGAAGTTTCGAACAAGCCCTGAAGCGATGAAAGCAAAGTTTCCCAGTCCTGGAAAGCATCGGATGTCGAACCTTTAACTTTCAAAGCGACGCTTACGCTTGTGTCCTTGGTCGCATTGTCAAAACTCGCCCGGGCATACCGCTGTAGCTGGGTGTCTTTTGTGTAATAATCCATCAAAATCACCCAGTCGCAAGATTTCAGGAAATGTCCCGAGCTTCCGTTGGTAAACGTTCCTTCGTTGTAGTATTTGTCATAGGGCATCGCAATCGCCTCGGAAAGCTTCAAGTTCGAATCGACGCTCTTGAGTTTTTTCCCTGCATATTCCAGCGTGCTTTGCGCCATCCGAAGGAGCGTATCGGAACCAGCGCCTTTGTCCCACGTATAGGAAAAGCCCGATTTTATCGTATGGACTTCGATGTCGGCGGAAAGCCCCGAGAACCTTTCGTCGGAAGCGACCTGGTTGTTGTATCCCGAAACGAGAGCGATTTCGGCATCGATAGCGCTTTCGCTCGTCAAAAGTTCAAGTCCGCTGCTCCCGGTGACAGGCAGGCGCTGCGCATGGACCTGGATGCCGTATCCCGAAAGGGTCCGGATAAATGTCCGAATCCAATCGTTCGGATTTGTGTAAAGCGATTTTCCCGGACTCAGATAGACATCGTTAAATCCGAGGACCGCGATGCGGGCGGCGAGCTTTTCCGGCGCAGAAGAGAAATCGCCGACCGTTTGCGTATAGACATAGACGGCATTGCGGGTTCTCCCGGCGGAATCGACAGCGACGCGGCGAAATTCCTCGGCACGTTGAAGCTGGGCCGGAGTTAAATCCGCCTGCAAGACGATTTCATCCCAAGAGGCAAGGGTTGCGCTCGAACTGGAAATTGCCGAAACATCGCTTGAAGAAATCTCCGTTTCCGACGATGAAACATCCGCACTGGAACCGGGGTTAAATTCAAAACTTGACGATACCGCCGATGAACCGATTTCTTCTCCGGCACTCGAAAGCAGCTCTCCGGCAGATGACAAGAATGTCTCTGCGGAGCTAAAAATTTCAAAGCTTGATGAAGATTCGTCTAGCGGAGCATCGGATGCGTTATCGGAACACGCCAAAAAGCAAAGCGGCAAAGCGAAAAGGAAATAGATAAATTTCATTCTTTTAAAATAAGGCTTTTCGACAAAAAGTTTTTTCCGTAAGAAAAAATTAGAACGGTTTCCTAAATCCATACAAAAGAGAAGTCCCGGCGGACGAAACCTCAGATTGCGCTAGAGACGAAAGTCCGTCAGCCTTTTCCCTATGAAAACAAGCTCTAAGATTTTTCATTTCACCGATGGGTAAGATTTCTCGTCTGAAATGACAACATCCAAATCCCTTAGAGGGAATTTCAAAAGAGCTGTCGTGTTTGCCACATACAAAGTATCCCCTACTGCAACCATACCATAAGACGAACCATGAGCCAGGCAAATATACCTGGGGCAAAAATTGCCATAGATTTTTCGCCAGCCCTTTTTGTTGAATCGATTCGCCCCGGCAATCGTGCCGGAGCGTTTTATCTTTACTTCAACCGGTCAAATTTTTTCATTTCCTTATCGAGCAGAGTATCGACGTATTTCGCATAAATTAAAGTCGTCTCGATGCTGCGATGTCCTAGGAGCTTACTTGTGACAGGCAGCGGAATTCCGA
>CAVKXR010000005.1:0-29174 GCA_963660275.1 Oscillospiraceae bacterium | reverse complement strand
GTTTCCCGGGATTCGTTTCCCGTTTTTTTCGCTTTTCAGCCAAGATTGGATTTATTTGACAATGAGAATCCGCGTCAGTCGCCATTATCGGATTCATTACAAATAACGGTGGAATGCGACAAGCCGTTAAAACTTTTTGTTTGTCCGAGTTTTCATAATCTGTTCGTCAGGTTTTGCTGTCGCGTTTTCTAGTTTTGGAAATTATTTTGGGAATTTTATGAACGAAAAGGCGTACTTTCCGGCGATAGACGGGCTTCGGCTTCTGGCTTCGCTGAATATCGTGATGCTCCATCTGGCGTCGTCTTCGGCGCTAGGCTATATGTCTTCGCTTTCTTGGGTGTTTCCGGTTGTGACGGCTCCCGCGTTTGCCGCCGGGCTTTTCTTTATCCTTGCGGGTTTCCTCTTTGCGTCGAAGTTCAGCGATCCCGATAGAAGGCTTCCCGTGATCCCGTTTATGTTTGCGCGGATTTCGAAGCTTTACCGTTGCCATTTTGCGATGACTGTGCTGATGTTCGCCGCTCTGTATGTGAAGCTCGGCGGGTTTGACGGCATGTTCCACCCGGTCCGTTCGCTTCTGATGCATCTTTCGCTCACATGGACGTTTTTCCCGGAGCAGGGGATGAAGCTGAACGAGCCGAGTTGGTCCCTGACGGCGTTCTTCATCTGTTACGCGATAACGCCTTTCTGCGCCCGGAAACTTGCGAAAGTCGAGAAGAAAGGTTCGCTCTGGATTCTGTGCGCACTGGTCTTTGTGCCGGGGATTCTCTGGGGAATCTTCTTTGCGTATGCCGGTGCGCTCGGGGAACTTCCGCTGCTCGGGAATTTTGCAAACTTCGACGTGCGCTATCGCTATTTCCACGTTTTTCCGTTCGTTCGGATTTTCGAGTATCTGTTCGGGATGATCCTCTTTCGGCTTTACAGGGTCGGTGCGTTTGATTTTCTGAAGAAGGATTACTTCGCCGGGGTTTTGCAGGTCGCACTGCTCGGCGTTTTATATGCGAGCCTTTTTACGATGAAGTCGGGAAATGTCGCGTGGAACTTCATCTGCCATCATTCGGTTGCGGTTATGCTCTACGGCGGGCTGATTGTGAGCATCACGACTTCGAAGGGCTGGCTTTCAAAAATCTTCTGCATCCCGGTCGTGCGTTCGATTGGCCGTGCATCGTTCTATCCCTACCTCATCCACTTGCCGCTGATTACGATTGCGTGGAGCTTCTGCAACATGAACCGCCCGCTTTCCACGGTGATTTTCCTGGTATTCATCTACACGGTGAGCACGCTCTACCAAAAGCGCAAGGACCGCTTGCACCGCTTGAAAAAGCAGGCCCATTCGCTGCCGCCACAAAGTTAGCCGATGAAGTTTTCGCTGCTTTTCTTTCTTTTCTTCTGCGCGGTTCCGCTTTTTGCCGATTGCGTTTCGGGAGGTTCCGTTCCCGAAGAAGGACTCGTCGCCTATTATCCTTTTGACGGCGATGCGGTTTCGCACGGTTCGGTGGCGGATGTCGATGGAGAGGTTTATCGGGCGACGCTTGCGACGGACCGCTTTGGAAAATCCAATTCGGCGTATCATTTCGGCGGGAACGATTCCGCTTACATCGAGATTCCCGATAGCGACATTTTTAGCATCGCGACGACCGGAGCCTTGACGGTTTCCGCATGGATTTCCCCGGATTCGCTGGATTTTGAAAAGACGGACGGCGGCTATGTGCATTGGATGGGAAAGGGCGAGCCGCAGGCGCATGAATGGGCGCTTCGGATGTACAATTTCCACTCGGAACGTCCCAATCGGATTTCGTCGTATGCGTTTAATTTGTCGGGAGGACTTGGCGCGGGAAGCTACGTGCAGGAAGATGTCGTCCCCGGGGAATGGATTCACATCGTCGTGCGCTATGACATGGAAAGCAACACGATTACGATTTTCAAGAATGGCGAGTGGAAGGATCAGGATTCGCTGTATGACGATACGTACAAAGTAATTCCCGAAAACGGAAACGCTCCTGTCCGAATCGGGACGCGTTCTCTCTGGAGTTTTTTCCGGGGAAGAATCGATGATGTGCGTTTTTACGACCGGGCGATTTCCGACGAGGAAGTTCTTGCGCTTTACCGGGAATGCCCCGACGAGGCGACTGCTTTATCTTTGAAGAAAAAGCCTTTGGGCGGGCGAAGCCGAGCGGGGATTGTCGCTCGCGGTGGAAAGGTTTGCGCGGTCACGGGCGATTCCTTGGATTCCGGATTTTCGCTGAGCGGTCAAAAGGGTCGGTGCGAACGGTGAAGCGCCTTGCCGCAGTTTGAATTTTCTAGTTTTACGGGACAAAACTAAAAAGGAATTTGTCTTTTATGAGCATTATCGATTCGCTCCTTCACAAGGTTTTCGGCACTCCGCACGAGCGCAAGGTGAAGTCTCTCCGCCCGGTTATTGCGCAGATTCACGAAGCGCGCAAAGGTCTAGAAAGTCTGAACGACGGCGAACTTGCCGCAAAGTCTGCGGAATTCCGCGAAGCCCTGAAGAACGGCAAGACGCTCGAAGACATCAAGGTAGAAGCGTTTGCCGTCTGCCAGGAAGCCTGCGACCGGCGTCTCGGTATGTTCAACATCTTCAAGCCGGAATACGAGTTCGATTTTTCGAAGCTCGGCGATGACCCGGAAATCCTTTCGGCTGTCGATGCGGCGAAAGCGGATCTGGCGGCGGGGAAGCCCGAATGGGAAATCTTCATGCCGGCGAAGTTCTACGCGAAGATGCGCGAACTTTACCCGGAATCCGTGAAGCCTTTCCGAATGCTCCCGTTTGACGTCCAGCTGATCGGCGGCCTTGTGCTGCATGAAGGTGCTATCGCCGAAATGGCGACCGGTGAAGGTAAGACGCTTGCCGCAGTCTGTCCGGTTTACCTGAACGGGCTTTCCGGTGAAGGCGTCCACGTGGTGACGGTGAACGATTACCTGGCGGGCCGCGATGCGAAGCAGATGGGATTTGTCTATAAGTTCCTCGGGCTTTCGGTCGGTCTAATAGTTCACGATTTGAATGCGGAACAGCGCCGCGAAAGCTACAACTCCGATGTCACCTACGGAACGAACAACGAGTTCGGGTTTGATTATCTCCGCGACAACATGGCGGTCGATCCGAAGGAAGTCGTGCAGCGCGAACCGAACTTCTGCATTGTCGATGAAGTGGACTCGATTCTTATCGACGAAGCTCGTACGCCGCTCATCATCAGCGGTCCTGCGGAAGATGCGACGGACAAGTACACGAAGGCGAGCAATCTTGTTTCGCAGCTTGTTCGCGGCAAGGATTACACGGTCGATGAAAAGGACAAGCTCGCCCAGCTGACCGAGCGTGGGACGAACCGCGTCGAACAGCTCATGGGATTTACGAACCTTTACGGCGAACACGCGGAATGGGTCCATTTCATCAACCAGGCGCTCAAGGCCCACAACCTCTTCATCCGCGACAGGGATTACATTGTCCGCGACGGGGAAGTGGTCATTGTCGATGAAAACACGGGTCGCTTGATGGAGGGCCGCCGCTACTCGGAAGGCATCCACCAGTCGATCGAGGCGAAGGAAGGCGTGCAGATTCGCCGCGAGAACCAGACGCTGGCGACGATTACGTTCCAGAACTACTTCCGCATGTATAAGAAGCTTTCCGGCATGACCGGAACCGCCGAAACGGAAGCGACGGAATTTATCAAGATTTACAACATGAACACGTGGGTCATTCCCACGAACAAGCCCTGCATCCGCAAGGACATGCAGGATATGGTCTATAAGACCGAAGAAGCCAAGTGGAGGGCTATCGTTGCGGAAATCAAGCGTCGCCACGAAAAGGGCCAGCCGCTCCTCGTCGGTACGGCTTCGGTGGAACGCTCCGAAAAGCTTCACAACCTGCTCGTCAAGGAAGGCATTCCCCATGACGTTCTGAACGCGAAGAACCACAGCCGCGAAGCGGAAATCATCCAGTTTGCGGGTTACAAGGGCAAGGTTACCGTCGCAACGAATATGGCGGGCCGCGGAACGGACATCGTCCTCGGACCGGGCGTCAAGGAACTCGGCGGTCTCCATGTCCTCGGAACGGAACGCCACGAAAGCCGCCGCATCGACAACCAGCTGCGCGGGCGTGCCGGTCGCCAGGGCGATCCGGGTTCGTCCCAGTATTTTCTCTCGCTCGACGACGACCTGATGCGCATCTTTGGCGGCAGCAATGTCAAGGCGCTGATGAACCGCTTCGGTGTTGGCGATGACGAGGTGATTACGCATCCGATCGTTTCCCGGTCGATTCGCGGAGCCCAGAAGCGCGTGGAAAACCAGAGTTTCGATACGCGTAAATACCTGCTCGACTACGACAACGTGATGAACGAGCAGCGCAAGGTGATTTACGGTCTGCGGCGGCGCATCCTGAATGGTGACGATGTCCGCAAGGATATTCTCGACAGAATCGAGGACGCCAGCGATATCAAGGTTTCTCAGTTCGTGTCGAAGGACCGCTTTGCCGACGAGTGGAACTGGGAAGGTCTTACGACGGCGCTCAAGCTCGGATTTGCCATCGAATACAACCCGAGCGAAGAAGAACGCGGCAAGAAGAGTGCGGAACAGGTTCTCGACGAGGTCATCGACCTTTGCAAGAAGAAGTACGAAAAGCTCGTGGAAATCATCCCCGATGCGGATTTCCGAAATATCGAACGGCGGATTCTCCTCTATACGATTGACCAGCACTGGAAAGAGAACCTTTACGCAATGGACCAGCTGAAGGATGCGATTCGCTTCCAGGGCTATGCGCAGAAGGATCCGTTGGTGATGTATAAGAACCAGGCGTTCACGACGTTCCAGACATGCCTCGAAAGCATCGCGACGATGACTGCCCAAAGAATCCTGAACATCCGCATCCAGCTGGCGAACGGCGTATCGGTCGCTCCGGAACAGCTCCAAAAGATTCCGCGTCCGCAGGCTCCGCAAAAAACAGAGGAAAATTCGCAGGCTATCGAGGAAAGCTCTTCCGGTGCGGTGGAACAGGCTCCGCAGCCCGCGTCCAACGCCATCCCGAGTTCCGCCCTTCCGGGAACGCGTCCGCAGGGGATGCGTCGCCGAGTCGGAGTTCCGGGTGCGCCTGTGAAAAACGACCATCCGAAGCTCGGTCGAAACGATCTCTGCTGGTGCGGTTCGGGCCTCAAATACAAGAAGTGCCACGGAAAGAACCTCGAATGATCGAAACGGCAAAGCGGTTTTTTTGCCTCGAAGGGATTGACGGCTGCGGAAAAAGTACGCAGCTGAAGCTCCTCGCCGAAAGCCTTGCGCAAAAAGGTTACGATGTCGTCTCGATTCGCGAACCGGGCGGCTCCGAAATTTCGGAAAGGATCCGCGGGCTGCTTTTGGATGTCCGCTACAAGGGAATCATGGATTCCGGAACGGAACTCTTGCTGTATAATGCGGCGCGTTCCCAGGTCATCGCCGAAAAAATCGCACCGGCACTCGCTTCGGGAAAGGTCGTTCTTGCGGACCGCTTTGCCTGGAGCACGCTTGCCTACCAGGGTTATGGCCGCGGAATCGATCGTCGGACGATTCTCGAACTTTCCCGGATAGCCTGCGGAAAGTTCATGCCGGAACTCACCATCGTTCTTGACTTGAGCGTTGAAGAAAGCTGCGCGAGGCAGGCCTGCGACGGACGCGTTCCCGATAGGCTAGAAAGCGAAGCGGCCAGCTTTTTCGAGCGGGTCCGTGCCGGCTATGCGGAAATCGCAAGGGATTTTCCGGAAAGCGTGACTCTTGTCGATGCGGCCCGGAGCGTCGATTCCATCCAACAGGAAATTCGGAAACTCGTTCTGGAACGCCTGTAAAATCTTTTGGAATTTTGAAAAGCCGGTTTCACCACCGGCTTTTTTGCGGACAGGCAAATTTTTCGCCTAAATCTTGTAGCTCAGGTAGGTTCCGATGGAATGCATCATCCGCGACATCGGCTGGACGCGCTCATACGCCGCGATTTTCAAGTAGGAGTTCAACCGGACGCCGAGGGAAATGTCCAAGGGAAGGTACGCTTCGACGTTGGCACTGTTGAATGCGACGAAATCGTAGCCTTTCATCCCGTAGTGCGGTTCGGTGTTCGGGATGCTGCGAAAGAGAAATACCGAAGCCTTGTTGTAAAAACGCCCCCACCGCTTAAGCTCCAGTTCGAGCATCGCTTTGTAGCTCACGCCTAGGCTATATTGGTAATCCCGGGTCACTTCGTAATTGGAATCCGCCGCGGCGAGAACATCGTCGTAGTTGAAGTCCGAGGATCCCAAAATTACGTAGGACGGCATGTGCGACATCCTGAAGCGGATTTTGTCGGAAAGGTCCAGGTTGATGTCTGCGCCGAATCCGATGGAAAGGGCGGACATTTCGACCAGGTCTCCGTAGAACGTGTCGAAGTGCAGATATGTTCCGAGGTCCATCCAGTTCTTGCCGGCGTGCATGTTCAGGTTCTTGAGCTTTCCCACGGCGGAGAGCCTCATCAGCATCCCGTCATGGCTCTGTTCCTGGTTGAAGTCAAACGTAAAGTATTCGAAGGGTTGCCGGATGCGCCTGTCCGCACGCCCATAGACAAGGCTCAGTCCGTAAAGGACCGCGGCCTCGTTCCAGTCTTCGCTGGACCTGTCGTCGGCGTCTTCGTCGTAGCGGTAATCGTTGCCGAAGCGTTTTCCCACACCGGCAAAGACGGAAAGTTCGATAGGCGCGTATCCCGGGTTGGTGGGGCTTGCCCCGTTGATTTTTTCCTGGATGTAGGCGAACGGATTCATAACGAACGCGCCGATGTTTTCAAAGATGCCCGCATCGGGTTTTGCAAGAAGCCGCGTCGAGAGCCGGTAGAGCATTTCCCCGTAAACCGTTCCGCCGATGCTTGTCGTGATGAAATCGTTCGGCGCCGGATATTCCTGCTCGCAGAACATTTCCCAGATGTAAGAACCTGTCGCTGCAAAGAAGAAGCTTTCGTAGAAGCTGTAGCCCGAAGCGCGGGCGACGGAATAATAATGGCTTCCCTGGTAAGGATGTCCGAAAAAGTTTACGGCGAAATGGTTGTCGTCCCACTTCCAGCCTTCGCGAAAGTTCCGTTTCCACACGGACGGTCCGATTCTCGCGTAGTTCTTGTCGAGGACGAAGCGGTCCCACGACCAGACGAAAGCGTCTTGCAGGACGACTTCCATAAAGGGAATGATGACGGGAAGGCGTTTTCCGGTAGGCTTTCTCGGCTTGTAGAATTCAGAGGAATCAATCGATGGCGAATTTTTGGTGGCGAGGGAATCAGTCCGGTGACTGTCCGCTTCGCCAGCAAGGGCTGATGTGGAGAACATGAGGACGAGAAGAAGGCCGGATAAGATTCGCATAGTACTAAAAATGGCTTATTTGTAAATTTTTTGTCGGGTCGATTAGACGAAAAGCCCGTTTTCTGGGATAAAAAGGGAATTTTCGCCAGTTCTCCCTGGAAAAGCGGACGATTTGTGATTTTTTCCCGATTTTCTATATTTGGGCATTATGCAACTTTGTTTGGAAAAATGCCAACTGGAAACTGTCCAGCGAATCTTGAACGCCCACTTTGAAGGCTTGGAGGTGGATGCCTACGGTCCGCGGGTGACCGGTGTCGATCTCACCCCGGAATCCGCCCTGAATGTCGTCGTCGTTTCCGAGAAGCCGATTCCGGTCGAGGAAATGCTGGTTGTCGAGAAGGCTTTTGCCGACAGAAATTTGCCGTTCCGCGTGGATGTCGTCGATTGGGCGAAGCTCACGGAAAGTATGCAGAAGAGCATCAAGAAAGAGCATATCGTCATCCAGGAAGCGAGTGCGGAAAAAGCCTGAGGGAGAATCCATGCTGGGACGTTTTAGATTTTTGGTTGTTGTCCTTTTAGGCGTTTCGCTTGCGTTTTCCGCAGAGGAAAATGCCTGTTCCGTTTCGGGAATTTCCGCGCTCAAGCCTCTTCCTGACAAAAAGCTTTTGACGGCAGACGGTGCGAAGGCTGCCGAAGAGCTTGCAAAATGCTTGGTGAATGCCGGGGATACGGCGAACTTGAAAATCCTGTCGGAGCGCTTCTTAGAGTATTATGCCGGAAGTCCGTATCGCGCCGGAATGGAAACTATCGTTGCGGAGAGCCTGCTGAAGGATTCCGTCTCTGCGGGCGTCGAAATGCTTTTGAACGTGATTTCCTACAGCAAGGATTCCGCGGTGAGTGCCAATGCGAAGCGGCTTCTCTTGAAGACCATTTCGGAAGATTCCCGCTTGCCTGTTTCCCTGCTTTCCTCGATTGCGGACCGGGCGCAAGTGAGCCGCGCGGTGGCGAATGCGACATGGCTTCGGTTGGGAGCGGAGCTTGCCAAGCAGAAAAATTTCAAGGCGGCACGATACTGGTATAAAAAAGTTATTGCGGCAAAGGAAAACGAAAATTGGGTGAATCGGGCGCAGGAAGCTCTTTCCGCATTGGAGGGAAAGGCTTCGGTTCCGACGGTTCTGGTGCTCGCTCCGATGTCGGGGGATTTTGCGGAATTTGGTGCAGACGCGGTGAAAGGCGTTCGGCTGGCTTTTGAAAAGGCGAACTTGAACGGCAAGGTAAATCTTCGCATTGCGGATACGCGGGCGGATGCCGTCGAAGCGCTTCGTCGGGCTCGGCAAGCGGTGGCGCAGGACAGCATTGTCGCCATTGTCGGGCCGCTGATGAGCGCGCCTTCTGCGGCTGTTGCTGCATGGCTCGGTTCGTCGCATCCTGGAATTCCGATGCTTACGCCGACGGCGACCGATGCGGGGATTTCCCGGATGGGACCGAATATTTTCCAGGTGAACGTGAGCATGGATAATCTGGCGGCAGGGATTGCCAGATATTCGGTCGAGTGTCTCGGAATCCGCGAATTTGCGATTCTCTCTCCGATCGGGGATTTTGGAACGGCGATGACGCAGAGCTTTAAGCGTGCCGTGGAAAGTCGCGGAGCGGCGGTTGTCGCCGTGCAGGAATTTGAAGAAGGCCATCCCGACTATACGACGGAATTTCGCAAGCTTCGGGCGGCTCGCTTCGGGCAGTTCCTGCATCGGAAAAACATCGCTCGCGGCGCAAAGGACCTAGACGCCATTTCCGCAAAGGACAAGCGTTCTTTCTTGCAGGATTCGGTTTTTAAAATCCCGGGGATTTTCATTCCGAGTTCGAGCCCTTCGGATGCAGGGCTTATCGCGCGGCAGGTCGCTTTCCACAAGTTGAACGGAACGCTCCTCGGAACTTCGGGCTGGTATGGCGATGACCTGATAAACGAAGGCAAGAAGCTTGTTGAAGGTTCCTATTTCAGCGTCGCCTTTACCGGGGAAGATTCGGAAGGCGCATTTGAAAATTTCCGAACGGCTTACAAGTCCAAGTGGGATGAAGAGCCCAAGGCGGACAAAGTAAGCGGGCTTTCCTACAGCGCGGCGGACATCGTGTTTTCCCTGCTCGTTTCCGGTGAAACGAATCTGGTCGGGAAAATCCATTCGCAGAAAAACTTCCAGGGCGTCTATGGGAAAATCCGTTTTGAGAAGGGCGCAAACGCAAATGTCCAGATTATGGGCGTCGATTCCAGCGCTTTCGTAAATAGGACCGCTTGCCCGGCGAAATGATGTGATGGTTGCTTGTTAGCGACTGGTTGAAAGGAATCAGTTGTCTGATGTGAAACGGGCACGGTAAGAGGGACGAGGAGCGTCTGAGCGGACAGAAAACAGCTCGCTAACCTGTCATTGCCGGGCTTGACCCGATAATCTCTCCAAGCTGTCATTACCGGGCATAGACCCGGTATCCTCCAATCCCATAAGGAGATTCCCGTGTCTGCGTCCGCCGCGGCGGACAAGCATGGGAATGACATTGTAACGAACCGAGAAAAGACGGTAAACAGAAAACAGTTCGCTTGAATTACCGCATCCCGTGTCCTGCTTAACTCGTCCCGAGAACTTTAATATCAGCAGTTCTAAGCACCAAGTTCTCACAACTAAGCTCTGACCGTGTTCCTCGTCCCGCTTTCCGAAAGTCTAGACGTCCGAAATTTTCTCGCCTAATTATTACATTATACCTATGAATTTTTTGAAATTTCTCCAAGACGTTCCTGTTGTGGGAATCTTGCGCGACATCCCGGAAGGCGCCGAAGAAGCCTGCGCCAAAATTTCCGCGGAATGCGGACTGAAAGCTATCGAAGTCACCATGAACACTTCTGCAGCGGCAAGCATCATCCAAAAGCTCAAAGCTGCGGCACGACCTTTGGGCATTTCTGTCGGAGCGGGAACCGTACGCAATATTCAAGACCTTGATTGCGCCCTTTCGGCAGGAGCGGAATTCATCGTTTCGCCGAATACTGTCAAGGATGTTATCCAGAAGTGCGCCCAGAAGAACATCCCGAGCATTCCCGGTGCGCTTTCCCCGACAGAGGTCCAGTTCGCATACGATTCCGGAGCGACCTGTGTCAAGGTTTTCCCGGTGAACTGTGTCGGCGGACCCGCTTACATCAAGGCTTTGCGCGGACCGTTCCGCGACATTCCGCTGCTCGCTTGCGGAGGCGTCTCGACGGAAAATGTCAAGGACTTTATCTTGGGCGGAGCGGATCTTGTCGCCTTTGGCGGAAGCATTTTCAAGCCGTCGCTTATGCGGGAAAACGCCTGGGAAAGCATCGCCGGGAAACTTTCGGAATTTATAAAAAGCGCAGTGTCGGCGCAGCGTCTAAAATCCCTTCGGTAGCACACAGATTAAAATAAAGTTGGAGCGACTGCTTGCGCTCTTCCGTAAACTCGTAATCCAGCGAGTCGTAATAGCCTTTCAGCTCCTCCGCTGTAAACGGAACCGCGTAGCGTTCTGCCCAAGTGGAAAGCGCCCGTGCGGAATCTTTGCGAAACTCATCGATCGATTCCTGCACAAGCGTAAGGAATCGCTTTGTCTTCGGAAGCATTTCTGGAGACAGAGCTGATTGGTGAATGCTCCAAGCGCCAAAAACAAAGGGAAGCCCTTGCCACTTTCGCCACAGAAGCGCCAGGTCATAGCGGAAGGGCCATGTGTTTTTCGCCTTTTCCTGCAAGGCTTCATCGCCGATGAGGAGCTTGGCATCGCAAAGCGTTTGGTTATTCGTGAATTCCGGGTTGATTTTCAGGTACTGCGAACAGATGATGCGCAGAAGCGCGACGGACGTTCCGCTCTGAGCGGTTAAATAGATTCGTTTTTGGGAAAGGTCCTCGATGGAAAACTTGGAAAAAAGTTCCACAGAATGAACTTCCAACCGGCAAGACGTGCAGATGTCCGGTGCGAGCACCAAATCGTCCGGAGCCTTGGCGAATGCAATCGAGGAAGCCGGAGCCATATGGATTTTTCCGTTCCAGAGTTTTCGGTTCAGCGCGCTGGGCACTCCGTCGTCAAAGGAAATTTCACGGCAAAGCGAACGGTCGCGCAAAAAAAGATGAAAAAACGGCGCGCAGACCAAAAAAGGGATTCTTCCGACAACCAAGTCCATGAGAATAATTTAACTTTTTGTCGTATGGCAAAATTCTACGTGAAAAGAACTCTATTCGGTGAAGATCAAAAAAGCTTGATTTTTCGTGGTTCCATCTTGGAAGGCGATATCGCCAAGGGAATGAAAATCAAGATTCCCGTGACGGACAAGGCGGTCATCGACGTTAAAATCGACGACATTGTGGAACTTGAATCTCACGAGAGCCATGAAAAGCGTACAGGACTTGTCGCTAAGTTTTTGGAAGAACCGGAAGCTCTCGAAATCGTTGCGGACCTAAACGTTCAAAGCGAAGAACTTTCCGTCGAGTAAACCGCATCGTTTAGGGCGACAGCGCCCCGAGGATCGGCTTGATTGCGTACAAACTAAACGAATCAGTACAAATTAAATTTCAATCAGAAGTCCGCAGCGGAGATATATAAAGTCTCCCGCTTTTTTTAGATTCTGGTATCCCAGAAGAGCGAGCAGGGAAGATTTTCGTCCGAGTTTCAGGTCCAGGCCGCCACCCGCCCGCCAGATCATTTGTGCGTCTTCGCCAAAGGAATATCCCAAGTCAAAAGTTCCCACAGGCATCACGAGACTCCCGAACGGCAGATAGACATAGGCGCTCCCGACAAGCGGAAACAGCGAAATGTCGCCAAGCCTTTCATAGCCGAAGCCCACTCCCAGAAAGATCATCTGATCGACCGGATACCACCAGTGTCCCGAAATGTCCAGGTTGAAATCCGAAATTTCCTCGGTCGCGTTGGCAGTCCCGACGCTTACATCTGCTGTAAACGCTTCGGCGGGTTTAGGTGAAAAGGCAAAAAAGCTCAGTGCAACCGCAAGCAGCAGGGAGAGAACCTTACCCGGCTTCGCTTCGGAATCATTTTCGTCTCCGCGCGCTTCCCGTTTCCAGCCTCCGCCCTGTTCCTTCCGAAACGACAACAGGCTGCCCTTGAACATGGCGAAGTTCATCAGCAAGAAGTAGTATGCGCTGCCCGAAATTTTAAATAGCGCAACAATCAGGAAAAGAATCATCAGTCCAAAGGAGACAAAATAGACTGGCTGCATTTTCCACAAAAGAATGATGTTCAAAATAAACGCGGCTAGCATGATATGCGGCGTAAGCCACCTGAGCAGCTTGTGGGAAACAAAAAGATATGCGAGCAGAGGACGGAGCGGATTCAGGAGCGGGAGATAGGAAAACAGGTAGTTGTAATTCGCCCGACCGATACGGACCTTGCGACGATACTCTCCTGCGCCTTCCTTTGAAGTCTGTTCCGTACCGATCGCGCTGGGATCGAATGTGCAGAAAAATCCCTTTTGTAAAACTTTCACCGTGATAAAGAAATCGTCCATGACGCTCTTCTTCACGGGCAACTTTGTGTACAATGAATTGCGGATTGCGTATAACGCTCCGTTTCCACCGATCAGCCGATCGAGAATGCCTTCGAACTTCTTGATTTCGGATTCAAAATCCCAGTAGCTTAGTTCACCGGAACCCAAGGGACTTCCACTCTTGTCGGTTAGAATCAGGTGCCCGCAGACGCAGCCGATTTTCGGATCGGCAAACGGGGCGACCAGCTTTCGAACCACATTCGGGAAGAGCATCGTGTTGGCGTCGCAAAAGACGAGAATTTCTCCGGACGCTTCCGAGTGCAGGCGGTTCAGCATCGCGGCTTTTCCCGCATTTTTAACAGCCCGGACCAGCCGGATTCCTTTGTCTGCATAGCGTTCGACGATTTCTGCGGTCCGGTCTGACGATCCGTCGTCCCCGATTAAAATTTCGAGCAGTTCCTTCGGGTAATCGAGTTCTAGAAAATTCAGGATTTTCTTTTCGATAACCGCTTCCTCGTTGTATGCCGAAACCAGGATGGACACTTTGGGGAGCGTTTCCGAGTCGAGAAGACGGCGATTTCTGCGGACGAACAGCTCGCTCAAAAACGGAAGCGTCACCGGGAAGAGGACATAGCAATGCACAAGCAGAAGCAGAAGAATCCAGAAAGCGATTTCCATCGGCGTAAAATTCATTGGTGAACCCATTCCTCTTCCTTGTCCAAGAATTGCATCAGAAGCATACGCATCTCGTCGGCGGAAAGCCCCTGCGAATAAGTTAAGATTGAAAGCCCTTTTGGAGCGATGAGAACATACGAAGGCACGGCCATCAGGTTCCAGACATCAAAAAAGCAACGCTCGACGGGCAATCTTTTCGTGTCGCATTCGATCGTGTCCCGGGAATCCTGGTTTAAGCGTACCGGGTGGAATCTGGAATTTAAAATGTTTGACACCGCCTTGTCTCGATATGTCGTCCGGTCCATTTCCCTGCACGGCAAACACCAGTCGGCGACGATATCGACAAAAAGCATTTTGCCGTCAAACTTTGCCGCCGAAAGGGCCGCGGAATAGTCTTCCCACCGAACCGCGGTCGAATCCGAAGCGGCAAGCGCAAGCGAAAGAAATCCGCTGAAAAGAAGAATCCGCAACAGGGAAGTTTTCATCGGCTGTCCTTTGCGCCACTGTTAATCTTTCCGGGAGGCGCGATTGCCTTGGCTTCGATGGCGACGGAATCGATATAGGCGACGACGGAGTCTTGAAATGCGTTCCAGATATTCGGGTTTATCTGAATCCATTCTGCGACGGAATCGAACCTTTGGGCCGAATAGCCATATTTTTTCAGGATGAGGACTCGTGCGATGCGTCCATCGGGTGACGTTTCGCCGTATTCGCGTTCCGCAATGCGAAGATCTCCGTACAGACGGATAAATTCTTTAGGGACAGAAACGCTCTCGGTGCAGGCACTGACCGAAAGCGCAAAAAATCCGAACAGGAATTTACTCCTTGAAAAGCCCCTCGACATATTCCGCCTTGTTGAAGGGCACGAGCTGGTCGATGCGTTCCCCCATTCCCACCCAGCGGATAGGAACCTTGAGTGAACTTGCGATAGAAAGGACCGAGCCGCCGTGCGCCGTACCGTCGAGCTTTGTGACGACAAGTCCTGTCAAGGGGAAGCTCTGGTTGAAAATCTTCGCCTGGCTTATCGCGTTCTGACCGGTGTTTCCATCGATGACTAGCATCATGTCGTGTGGATAGGCTGAGTCTTGCTTCTTGAGAACGCGCACGATTTTAGCGAGTTCTTCCATCAGGTAATCCTTGTTCTGCAAGCGACCCGCCGTATCGATGAAAACGATATCGCAACCGCGAGCCTTTGCCGCTGCGCAGGCGTCGAATGCGACTGCAGCCGGATCCGAACCCTCCGCATGACGTACAAATTCCGCTCCAGCGCGTTTCGCCCAGACTTCGAGTTGCTCGATTGCCGCAGCCCGGAACGTATCCGCCGCCGCGATCATCACCTTGTGACCTTCGTCCGCAAATTTCTTTGCGAGCTTTCCGATGGTCGTCGTCTTTCCGGCTCCGTTTACACCGATAACCAGAACCACGTGCGGCTTTCCCTTGAACTCGAATTTCGGCGGATCGACCAGGAACCTTTCCGCCTCGGAGCGCAAAATGTCCAGGACTTCCGATTCCGAAAGCGACTTTCCGAGTGCCTCTTCGCGGAGCGCATCTGTGAGCATGAACGCCGCGGAAGTTCCCACGTCCGCCTTGATCAGGCGCTCTTCCAAGTCTTCGAGCATCTCGTCGGTGACTTTTCCCTTGCCGGCAATGCCCTTGATTTCTCCGAGGATCGCATCGCGGGTCTTGGCAAGCCCGCTTTTTATCGCCGAAAAGAATCCCATCAGATGACGCTCTTCACTTCATCGACAAGTCCGTAGGCTTTCGCCTCTTCCGCCGACATAAAGTTGTCCCGTTCCGTGTCCCGATCGACGTCTTCAATCGACTTTCCGGTCGTTTTCGCGATGATGCCCGTCGTAATCGAACGGATGCGGAGCATTTCTTCCGCCTGGATTTTAATGTCGCTTGCGGGACCTTCCATCTGCCCTTGAATCAACGGCTGGTGAATCATGATTCGCGCAGACGGCCACGCATAGCGCTTTCCCTTTGCGCCGGCGGTCAGAAGCACTGCTCCCATCGAAGCGGCCTGTCCGCAGCAAACCGTTACGACGTCGCTTTGGATAGCGTTCATGCAGTCGTAGATCGCAAGCCCGCTTGAAATCACGCCGCCCGGGCTGTTGATAAAGAAGATGATGTCGTCGTGGGAAAGCGAATCGAGATACAGCAGCTGTTTCACGATCTTTGCCGCACTTTCATCATCCACCTGATTCCACAGGAAAATCTTCCGGTTGTTCGAAAAGAAATCCTCGGCCTTTTTCATAAAGTCCGGCGACTGTTCCTTTTCTTTTTCATCGTCTTTCTTTTCGGCGTTCATTCAAAACTCCATAAAGTGAAATGTTTCCCGCCTAATTTAGAAAATCCTTCGGGAAAAATTTCCCACAGCGGAGGCAAAACGCCATTGGTGGCAATGCTTCAACCGATTCAAAAATACGGCAAAATTTTAAGCGTCAGCGGGGAGAAAAACTATATTTCTCGCGTGGAACAGACAATCGTAGCCCAAGCAAGTCCGAACGGAACATCCGCCCTGGCAGTCATCCGGGTAAGCGGACCGGAAACGCGTACCGTCTTACGGAAAATGTTCGGTGTGGAAGTTCCGACGCCTCGAATGGCGACGCTCGCTGCGGCTCGTCATCCGCAGACAAAAAAACTTCTCGATTCGCTCGTGTTCATTTTTTATGCAGGCCCGAATTCCTACACCGGAGAAGATTCGCTCGAACTTTTTCCGCACGGAAATCCGTTGATCGTCCGGAGCCTTATCGAAGCGATGTGCCGAATTCCGAATGTCCGCATCGCTTTCCGCGGCGAATATACCAAGCGCGCTTTCTTGAACGGGAAAATGGACTTGGTGCAGGCGGAATCCGTCGCCGATGTCATTCACAGCCAGACGCTTGCCGGTGTCGAAAATGCGCACAAGCTTCTTTCGGGGAAATTTTCAAAAGAGATTCATGGGCTTGCGCACAAACTAAAGGAAATCTCCGCCCGAATCGAACTCGATGTCGATTTCGTCGAAGAAGAAGCGAATCCGGATGTGAGCGGATGGAAAGAACGCTTTGACGAAATCCAAGGGCGGATTCGAAATCTGATGGCGCACTTCAAAAATTCCGGTTCGCTCAACCGCAAACCGCGCGTCGTCCTTTACGGTTTGCCGAACGCCGGAAAGTCCAGCCTGCTGAATGCGCTGCTCAAAGAAGAACGCGTTCTCGTGAGCGATATTCCGGGAACGACCCGCGACTTTATCGAAGTCTCGCTCCTCCTTTCCTCCGGCGAAGTGACGCTTGTCGATACTGCGGGCATCGCTGAAATCCCGCAGAGCGAACTGGACAAACGTTCCATGGCGCAAAGCGAAACCGCGATTGAATCGGCGGACCTTGCCGTTTGCCTTGTCGATCCGGCGACGATTGGGGCTGAAGAAACTAAAAGACAGATCGCTGAAGCCAAAGAAAAAAATCACTGGATCGTCCTTTCCAAATCGGATTTAGGCTCTCCGGCGAACATCGGAAAAATTTCAGGTTGTGTACAAATTAACCTTTCGGCGAGAACCGGAGCGGGACTCGATGCGTTCAAGAAAAAATTGGACGAAACGCTTTTCCCGCAGGGCGAAAGCGGCGATGAATACTGGATTACAAACGAACGCGAATGCGCCGCACTCCGCGAAGCCTCGACAGGCATTGACCGCATCCAGAAGTTGTTAGAAGTAAATCCCGCTGTGGAGCTTATCGCATTCGAAATGCGCACCGTCCTAAATTCCCTGGCATCCATCATCGGCGAAATTTCAAGCGAAGATGTTTTGCAGACAATCTTCAGCGGATTTTGCATCGGGAAATGAAATTCGTAAGAGCTTCGGGATGACTGATAAAAAACGGGAATGGAATTTTGGCGAGTATCTCCGCGTCGGAGAACCTGAAAAAAGAGAAAAGGCTTTGGCCTGGTCCACAGCTATCGGATTGCAGCAGGTAGATGGTCTTACTCCATCGAAATATCTGTACGAAACGGCTCTCAGAAATATCGAAGGCGATATTTCAATCGACGATGCAAAAAAACTGATAGATTCTTATTACGAATCCAAAACGGATCGCGTAGAAGACGATGGAAATCAAGAAGAAGCGGATAAAGTCTCGTCAAGAATTGCCAAGATTTTAAGTGAAAAATCTTTCCATTTTTCGCCGTCTTATTTAATGGCCATTCACGGAAAACTCTTTGACGGTATCTATAAATTCGCAGGGAAAATTCGTAATTACGATATCACCAAAAAAGAGTGGATTCTAAACGGCGATACGGTCATGTACGCATCGGCTTTTGAAATCAAGATGGCTCTCGATTACGACTTTGAACAGGAACGCAATTACAGCTACAACAATCTGGATACGAACCAAATCATCACGCATCTCGCTTATTTTGTCTCGCGCTTGTGGCAGATTCACGCTTTCTTGGAGGGAAACACCCGAACAACGGCTGTTTTCTCTATCAAGTATTTGCGCTCGCTAGGATTTCATGTAACGAACGAGATTTTTGCGAATAATTCCTGGTATTTTAGGAACGCTCTTGTGCGGGCGAACTACCGGAATATTCAAAAAAAGATTTATCCCCAAAGCGAATTCCTTGAAAGATTCTTTCGCAATATGTTGCTAGGCGAGACGAACGAATTGAAAAATCGTTTTTTGCATATTAATTACGCCAAAAAGTCGGGGATTGACGTTAAAAAGTCGGGGATTAACACCGAAAAGTCGGGGATTGAAAAGATTGTTAATGCTTCCCGTTTTAATTTTCCAACAAAAGCGAGAATTCTGAAACTGGTTTACGCTCTAAAATTTGATGAAATTTTTGGAGCCTCGACCGTCATGGACATTTTGCCGTGTAAGGCGACGGCGGCGACCGCGATTATCCAGCGGATGAGAGATTTGGCAATCGTCGAAGCGGTTTCAGGTCACGGCAAAGGCAAGTATCGGCTGAACAGAAATCCTATATTTTCCCCATGAGCACCGAAAACAAGATTGCCCTGATTATCGATTGCGACAACGCCAAGGCCGAAGCCATTTACGGCATCATGGAAGAACTTTCCAAATATGGCGAAACCAACATAAGGCGCGCTTACGGCAACTGGAAAGGTTCGAATCCTTGGGAAAAAGTTCTGCATCCTTTCGCTATCCAGCCTGTCCAGCAGTTTCCCTATACCCGAGGAAAGAATGCGACGGATTTGGCGATGACGATTGATGCGATGGAAATTCTCTTTACGGAAAACGTCGATTTGTTCGCGATTGTCAGCAGCGACAGCGATTTTACGCCTTTGGCGATGAAGCTTCGGGCAAAATCCAAGCAGGTCATCGGATTCGGCGAAGAGAAAACGCCACAGCCTTTTATCGATTCCTGCAACACGTTTACTTACATCGACAAGTTCAAGGAGCCGACCGAAAACGACGATTCCACGAGCACCATCGAAAAAATCGACAAGAACAAGCTCCGCGGAAACACAAAAATTATGAAGGCCATCCGCGAGGCGATCAACGAAAAATCTGACGACGACGGCTGGGCGGAAGCCTCCGCGATTTCGCAGCAGATAAATCAGCTTGTCCGTTTGAGTCCGCGAAGCTTTGGCTATACAAAATGGGCGCAACTGATTCGCGCAACGGAATATTTCGGGGAACGCAAAAATTCCAAGGGGCAGGTGTTCTTCAGAAACAAAAAATGAACCGCTAACGTTTTTCCGCCATGCAGCAAGAAATTCTAGATCTTTGCGAACGCGTTTCGCACGTCACCTACGAGAACCTGACAAAAATCATCCGTTATTCCCAGGCGGGAAGCGCGGACCGGGCGAGAAAACTCGACGACAGCTACGAAAACGATTTGGACTCCTGGATGGGCGGCGGAACATGTTTCAGCCTGACGTGGCATCTCTACCAGGAACTTCTCCGCATGGGATATGCGCCAAAGCTTTTGATGGGTGATAAGCGCTGCGAAAAGAATATCCACTGCGCCCTGCTGCTCCCTACCTGTGGAGAAAACTTCTTGCTCGATCCCGGATACCTGATTTTCGATCCGCTCAAAATTCCGGAAGCGGTTCCGTTCCAAAAATCCCAGGCATTTTTTCCGCTGGTTCCAAACGCTGTCCGGCTGGATCTTGAAAACGGCGTTCTTGCGCTTTACACCGGTTCCGCTCGCGGCCAGATGAAGCTCCGGTTTGAATTCGATATCCGCGGTGTTTCTCCCCGGGAATTTCAAAAGCACTGGAGCGAATCCTTTGACAGGGAGATGATGACTTATCCCGTCTTGAACAAGCTTGACAGGGAAAAGGGTGTCCAATACTACTATCAAAAAGGGAATCTTCTTGTCCGCGACAGGAACGGTTCCCGTTTAGAACGGATAAATCCATCGGAACGCATTGAACGCTTGCATAGGATTTTCGGCATCGAAAAGGAAACGCTCGAAACGGCTTTCGGCATTTTACATATAAAGTAACCGAAGGCCCATCGAAAGTCAAAATCCGCATACAAAAAATGCCCCGCCAAAACGGAGCATCTTTTTTTCAAGGAAAATTTTTACTCCTGTAGATTGATGCTCGCATTTGCTGCGCCATACAGGCTGATGCTGTAATCCTTGATGACATAGACCGGCATCTTTTTTAACAGTGGCAAGATGTTCGGGTTGTAATTCTGTTCAAAGAATTTCATGAACAGGTTGTCGTTTACAAGCCAGCGCAAATCCTTTTGCATCGCCCCGCCGGCGAGGTAGAATCCTCCGAAAGGCAGGAACATCGCGCAGACGTCGCTTGCATAGCGGGCGAGCATTTTCACCCAAAGCCGCATCATCTCGGCGGCGACGGGATCCGTGTCGCTAGCCCGGCTGATATATTTCGGGCGGTCGCTCCACACGGTCGCTTCGATTTTTTTAAATGCTTCGTTGTCGGGGACTCCGCGCGTATCGCGCCACCATTCATAGAGATGCGCCAGTCCTTGGCCCGCGCAAAGAGGTTCCACGCCCGGAACTTGTCCGAGCCGTTTCTGCATGTAGTCGCGGAAATCTTGAGAATCCGCATCGAACGGGGCAAAGGTGATGTGCCCGCCTTCGGAGCTTGCCGGGATATACTTCTTTCCGTCATGGACCAAAAACGAAACGCCCATTCCGGTGCCCGGTCCGATGACAACTTTTGTCGCAGGCTTTGAATCGGGAGTGGAACCGTCCAGATGCGGCATCTTGTAAATTTGCGAGGCGTCATTTACGTTGAGCGTCGGAATGCCGTAGCTTATCGCGACGAAATCGTTTACGACCAGCACGGGGAATCCGAGCTTTGCCGTAAGATCCTCGCCGTCGACTTTCCACGTGAGATTCGTCATGACGCAACGGTTTTCCGCAACGGGGCCCGCTGCGCTGATGCAGGCATGGCTGGGTTTTAGATCCGGGCGTTTTTCCAGGGCGAGTTGAAGCGTTTCGGCAATCGGGGCTTCCAACCCGGAAATTTTCCCGGAAGCGTAATCCGCTTTCATCACCAAGGTAAACTTTCCTTCCTTGTAGGCGACAAGACCGATGTTCGTGTTTGTTCCGCCGACGTCGATAGCTAGGACTAGACGTTCAAATTCCGCATCGGGATTCATCCATTTCAATTCCATAAAGACTCCGTAAAGGTTCCCTTAAATATATCCAAAATTTAAAGCCTTGCGACCAAGATTCGGGAATTTCGCAAATTAAGCCTTGTCAAGCAAGCTGCGATAAACGGCGATTTGCCGTTCCGCGATTTTTTTCCAGTCGAAGCATTCGTCGATTCGTCTTGACGCGCCTTCTACAAGATGTCTTTCGAGCGAGCAGTCGCTTTCGAGCTTTTGGAACGCCTGCGCCAACGCTTCCGGATTTTTTTCGGGAACGAGAATCCCCGTTTCTCCGTTGATGACGACATCCGGGATTCCGCCGACATCGGATGCGACGACCGGAAGCCCGCTCTGCATCGCTTCGATTAGGACAACGCCAAGTCCTTCGGTATCGCCTTTAGAATCGACAATTGCGGGCAGGACGAAGCAGTTGCTCTGTAGATATTCTTCTTGAAGAGCCTCTGGCGAAAGAGGTCCTGTGAACGTGACATTTTGCGGAGCGACTTTTGCGGCGAGTTCCCGAAGCGAATCTGTCAGATTTCCTTTTCCCACGATGCGGACTTCAAATTTTTTCGCGTCGAGCCTTGCCGCTGCGCGGATGAGAAATTCAATTCCCTTGCGTTCGATGTGCCTGCCGACAAAGAGGATTTTGTAACGTCCGTTTCGTACGTGAACATTCGGGACTTTGCCAGTGGCAAGCGGCGATCCGTAAGGGCTCCATTCGATTTTCGCCGGACGAAGCGCGGAAATTTTCGAAGCCGTAAAATGGCTGTTTGCAAAAATCGCCTGCGCTTTCCCGATGATAAATTTCATCACCGGACGGATCCACTTCTTTTTTCGGATGAGCAAGAGTTCCGCACCGTGAAAATTCAGGACCAGTGGAATCCGGAAAAGCTTGCACGCGCCGAGAACTATCAGCGCATGGGGAAAAGGCCAGTGCGCATGGATGATGTCATACTTTTTCCGAAAGGCGAGCCAGAGGCACAGAAAGAATCCGCTGATGCAGTAGGGAATCGCGAGCAGCTGCATCGAAGGATGCTTTGCCATCTTGGTCGGGGCGCCCTCGTCGTGCGTCAGGATTTCAAGATTTTTGGGCGCATAGCGGAACCGGTGAACCTTTACGCCGTCAATCGTGTGCGTGCGAAGTCCCCGATACGCCGGAGCCATCACCTCGACTTCGACGCCTTCTGCGCGGAGCGTTTCCACGGACTTTCGGAGCCATGGAACTTCATTGTCCGATTCAAACCGCGGATAGACGGAGCCGACGACCAGAACTTTCATACGGCGGCTTCCGAAAGTTCTGGTTTGGGAGCTTCGATGTAGGCGGGATAGACAAACGCCTTGACCGTATCGATCGGACGCTTGACATCCGAGACGGAATCTTTGGCGAATTCCTTGAACCTTCCGACAAGACGATGCCAGCCGTCCATCTTGGAATCGAGCATGATGAGTCCGATGCCGCTATCGTTTTCCAAAAAACCGATGACATCGGATCCGCGCCCTTTTGTCGCGAAACTCTTGAGGACCGCTTTCCAGAATTTTTCTTCCTCGTCTTTTGGCAGCGCGTTGCGAATCGCGCCAAAATCCATTTCGGCATAGACAAAGTAACTTTTGTATTCGTCTGCGCGGATCATTTCTTCCTGGACGCGAAGTTCAAACAAATCGTTCGGGTAGATGACAATCCCGTACTTCTGCTTTTTGATGCAATCTTGGAAAAATTTCGGAATCATAGAGAAAGTCCAGGCTGAAAAAATTGAAACATCACTGAAAATAGTATTTTAAATTTGGAAACCAGACTATGCAACGCTTGTTTAAATTAAAAAAGGCGCTCAAGGCCAGTTCGATGAATCCCTATGCGGAATTTTTCCGTTCGGGACGCGCTGCAAACCGTGGCAGAGCCTTGACGGTACAGGAAATCGAAATTCTCGAAGGGAATGGCAACCGTTCGGATGACTGGTCGCTTGTCTCTGTCGATACGCTTTTTACGCCGGCGCGGATTTTCGATTCGACGTTTTCGGGAAAAGTTTTCCTCCCGGCCTTTTACGGGACGCTTTTGATGCCGGGCGACGTTTCTTCGCCGACGGGAATCTATTCGTGCACTGTTCACGATTCGGTTATCGAGAACTCGCTTCTCCACCATGTGAACCTGATGTCGAACATCTGGGTTTCGCAGGGCGCGGTCATCCAGAACGTCGGTTCGCTTGTCGCCAACGGAAAGGCTCACTACCAGATTGTTTCCGAAATTTCTGTCGGGAACGAAATGGGCGGACGCTCGGTACGGGTTTTCCCGGATATTACGCCGGACCTCGTAAAGGCGCAGCTCTTTTCGAAAGTCGATGCGGAAACCGATGCGGCTTTCACATCGCAGCTCGAAGCTTGGCGGAACGAAACCGTCTTGCCGTACGGAATCATCGGGAAAAATGCGATTGTCGCCAACACGAACATCGTCAGAAATTCCTGGATAGGCGATCATGTCCGAATCGACGGAGCGGCAAAGATCCGCAACACGGTTGTTCTCGGCAGCCTCGAAGAGCCGACGTACATTTACGATGGCGTAATCCTCGAAAACAGTTTCGTGCAGGAAGGGGCGAAAATCCACTCGGCTGCGTTGGTCAAGGATTCCGTCCTGATGAAGCGCGTCAAGGCGGGAAACAAGGCGATTATCAACAATTCGATCATCTGCCCGTGCGCCCATATCGACGAAGCGGAAGTCACCCACAGTTTCGTGGGACCTCTCACCCAGATGCATCACCATTCGCTTCTTATCGCCGCTCTCTGGCCCGCGGGACACGGTAACTTGGGATATGGCGCAAATGTCGGTTCAAATCATACGAGCCGGATGCCCGACCAGGAAATCATGCCTGGACTCGGGATGTTCTTTGGGCTTGGCGTAAACATCAAGTTTCCTGCGAACTTTTCGGAAGCTCCCTATTCAGCGATTGCGACCGGCGTGACGGCGGCTCCCCAGCGACTCTGCTTTCCGTTCAGCCTGATTCTTCCCGGCGACACCCAGATGCACAATGTCCGCTCTTTTTTGAACGAGCTTCGCCCTGCCTGGTGCTATGGGAAAAACGCCTACGCTATCTCCCGGAACGCCTACAAGTATAAAATCCGCGGCAAGGGATTTGTCGCCCCCGAGGATTCCCAGGTTCTTTCCGATAAGAACGCCTACTTGGTACTCGACGCGCTCCGCAGACTGGAATGCGCACAAATCAAGGATGTCTATACCGAAGACGACATTCCGGGCCTTGGCAGCAACTACCTGAAGGAATCCGCAAGGCATTCGGCGATGCTTATCTACAAGGGTTTTCTCGAACGTTACCTTGTGACAAAAATTGTCGCTTTTGCGGAAACGGACCGATCGATTTTGGGGCAAAGCCCGTTAGAAGCGAGAAAAATTTTTCCGGGCGACCTTTTCAAGGGAATCGTCAAGGAAATTCCGCTTGCGGAAACTTTCGCCGATCTGATCAAGCGTTACCGCACGATTGAAAAGCTGTGGTCTGACGCCGTTCTCCACGGAACCGACAAGGATTTTGTCCGCGGACGGAAAATTTTTGACGACTACGACGAGGCGCACCCGGCGGATTCGGCGTTCCTTGCCTACGAAAAGGCGCACTTTGAAGACGTTCTCCGCCGCTCTGCGATTCTTCTCAAGGATCTGAAGGTCGAAGGTTGATGTCCGTCGCGGAATGGGTTCTTTTTGCTGCGGTGGTCGGAGAAGTCGCGCTGCGGATTCTCCTAGAGTTTCGGGAAGCCCGCGCAGCAAACGGCAAGATGGACCGCTTCGCTTTTTTGCGAATCGTCCCGATAGTGAACGACATCTTTCCCGCCGAAGCGAACTTTGAAAAGTTTCAGGCGGGAGGTGCGTTTGAATCCGCGCACGAGAAGGCGCACCGGAAAGAGCACCATGCGTTTGTGAGATTCGCGTTCCAGATAGGCTTCGCCCTGTTTTGCGCCCTTTCGATCGGAGCTGCGGGAATCCAGTTGGATTTCGGGTTGGTTGAACTGCTTTTCCTTTTTCATTTGCTGTTCGCCGTTTCCCGAATTTTCTATCACGCCCTGTGCTTTGCCGAAGAATATGAAGCGGATGCGCTGGCGGCAAAACAAGTCCAGTTTGGCGTTGCAAAGCGTGCACTCGAAACTCTCGCCGTAAGCGAATACCCGAGAACGGCTCTTTTCGCTCTTGTCTATCGGAAACATCCGACGGCCAGGATGCGACTACAAAAAATTCGGGAATCCAAGAAAAACAAGCGTTCCTGAAATTCGCCCAAATCCGATTTTTTTAAATTGGGTTCCTGAAAAAAGATTAATTCGGAGTCTAAAATGGCGAAATACGATCCGCAACAAATCGAAACCAAGTGGCAAGCCTATTGGGATTCTCAAAAGACATTCAAGACCGGAACAGACATGACAAAGCCCAAGTATTATTGCTTGGACATGTTTCCCTATCCTTCGGGAGCGGGACTTCATGTGGGCCATCCGGAAGGCTACACGGCGACGGATATCGTTTGCCGTTACAAGCGCGCCAAGGGATTTAACGTTTTGCATCCGATGGGCTGGGACGCATTCGGACTTCCCGCCGAGCAATACGCCATCCAGACGGGAACGCACCCGAGCATCACGACGCAAAAGAACTGCGACAATTTCCGTCGGCAGATAAAAAGGCTCGGGCTTTCCTACGACTGGGACAAGGAAATCAACACGACCGATCCCAAGTATTACAAGTGGACGCAATGGATTTTCATCCGGCTGTACAACACGTGGTTCGACGAGACGCTCCAAAAGGGACGCCCGATTTCGGAGCTTCCGATTCCTGCAGAAATCGAAGCCCAGGGCAAGGAAGCGGTTCGCAAGTATCGCGATTCCAAGCGTCTCGCCTATTACGCCGACGCGCAGGTCTGGTGGTGCAAGCATTGCAAGATTGTCTGTGCGAACGAAGAAGTTCTCGCTGACGGATCCCATGAAAAATGCGGAACAAAGGAAGTCGAACGCCGCAACCTGAAACAGTGGCTGATGCGCATTCCGCTTTACGGGGAACGCCTGCTCAAAGGTCTCGACGAACTCGACTGGCCCCAGGGTGTCAAGGATATGCAGCGGAACTGGATTGGCAAGAGCCGTGGCGCGGAAGTCGATTTCGCCATCGCCGATGCAGAAGGCAAGCCGACCGAAAAAAAGCTCCGCGTCTATACGACCCGCTGCGATACGCTCTTCGGCGCGTCTTATATGGTCATCGCACCGGAACACCAAATGGTCGCAGACCTCACGACCGAAGAGAACCGGAAAGCCGTCGCCGATTACGTTCACGCAGCCGCTCTCAAAAGCGATATGGACAGAACCGAACTCGCCAAGGAAAAAACGGGCGTTTTCACGGGATCCTATGCGATAAACCCGCTGACCGGGACAAAGATTCCCATCTGGATCGCCGATTACGTTCTCACGGGCTATGGGACGGGCGCCATCATGGCGGTTCCTGCGCATGACACCCGCGATTTTGACTTCGCCAAAAAGTTCGGGCTTCCGATTCACTGCATCATGGAGCCCGATGCGAGCTGCCCCGAAGATATTCGCCCGAAAGTCCTCGCCGGCGAAGCGTGTTGGCCAGCGGACGGCAAATACATCAACAGCGCAAACGAAACGCTTTCCCTGAACGGTCTTTCGAAAAAGGAAGGCATCGCGAAGATGGTCGCCTGGCTCGAAGCGAACGGCATCGGCAAAGCGACCGTCAATTACAAACTCCGCGACTGGCTTTTCAGCCGCCAGCGTTACTGGGGAGAACCGTTCCCGATCATCCACTGGGAAGACGGCGAAATCTCCGCGCTTGACGACAAGGATTTGCCGGTGCTCTTGCCGGAAGTCCAAAATTTTAAACCGGGGGACGGTGGGGAATCTCCGCTTGCAGGGGCTAGCGACTGGTTGAATGTTGTCGATAAGAACGGACGCAAAGGACGCCGTGAAACGAACACGATGCCGCAATGGGCGGGTTCCTGCTGGTATTATCTGCGCTACATCGACGCTCACAACGACGACGCCTTTGTCGGCAAGGATCTCGAAAAATACTGGATGCCGGTGGATCTCTACATCGGCGGAGCGGAACATGCCGTGCTGCATCTGCTTTACAGCCGTTTCTGGCACAAGGTCCTGTTCGATCTCGGGCTGGTTTCTACCGACGAGCCTTTCCACAAGCTCTTCAACCAGGGAATGATTCTCGCCTATGCCTACGAAGACGCCGCCGGTTCCAAGGTTCCCGTCGATCAGGTCGAGGAAAAGAACGGAAAGTTCTTCGAAAAAGGTTCGGGCAAGGAATTGCGGCAGATCGTTGCGAAGATGAGCAAGTCGCTCAAGAACGTGGTGAATCCGGACGATGTCGTTTTGAAATACGGAGCGGATTCGCTGCGCCTCTATGAAATGTTCATGGGACCGCTCGATGCGGTAAAGCCTTGGAACACGCAAGGTCTCGAAGGCATGTACCGTTTTCTCGCCCGCGCCTACCGGGCCGTGATTGGTGAAGACGAAAATGTCTCTTACAAGGATGGACCTCTCCCTGAAAGCCTTGCCAAGGTGATGCACCAGAGCATCATCAAGGTGACCGATGCAATTGAAAAGCTAAGCTTCAACACGGCGATTAGCCAGCTCATGATTTTCAACAACGAGCTGACAAAGTGCGAAGAGCGCTACCGTGAAGCCTCGGAGGTCTTTGCTCAACTTTTGCAGCCGTTCGCTCCGCATCTTGCCGAGGAAATGTGGCAAAAGCTCGGACATGACGGATCCATCGCTTATGTCGCCTGGCCTTCCGCCGACGAATCCAAGGCTGCGGAATCTCACGTGGAAGTCGTTTTCCAGGTGAACGGAAAAATTCGCGCCAAGGAATCTGTCGCCAAGAATGTGGACAAAGACGCGTTGATTGAAATTGCCAAGAAAAATGAACGCGTCCAGGCTTATCTCCAAGACGTGACGATTGTCAAGACGATAGCCGTCCCCGGAAAGCTCGTAAACTTCGTCGTAAAACCCGGAAAATAATCCGACGGAAAAGCTCAGCGCCCCGGCAAGCCGGGGCGTTTTTCGTTTCAATCGCGTAAATTACTTTATATGTAATTTTTTCAGGACCTTGCCCAAAAGTTCTTGAAGGATATTTCCCGCATCGTCGGAACCGATTGCTTTCTGCAAAAGAAGGCTCGTCGGGAAAAGAACCACAGCGATGAACGCCGAATAGGCGATGAGCGGAATCAGGGAAGCCTTTCGGACAAAATCATAGGAGATGTTTTCAATCGCTATCGCGATAACGACCATCGCGGCAAAACTCGCCAAGGCGCGCCCCATGTTTTCGAGAGCGTGCTCCATTCCCTCGGTCCCATTTTGTTTCGCCCAAAGAAATACCATGCTCGCCACTTGTAAAATGGCGCCGGTCGCACCGACGATCGGGACGACATAAATTCCAAAATCCTCGGAGAAAAAAAGATAGGCGGGAATCGTCAGCAAAAAAACTCCCGTGTTGATGAGAGTCGGCGTCCACATTTTTTCCTTCGCATAGAAAGAGCGCACAAGGACCGCTTGCAGGCAAAGTCCAAGACTTGCCGGCAGATACCAGTGCAAAAGTTTTGCGACATATTCCGTCGTCTCGCGCATAAAGGCTCCGCGTTCAAAAAGGATTCGCACTGCCGGGAACGATAACGCCCAGACGGTGATGACCGCGGGAACCAAAATAGCGAACATCCGCGAAAGGCTCGACCAGATTTTACGATTCAAATCGCTGAGCTGATTTTCCTTGACAAGTCTCGCCATGTCGGGATAGCTCGATACGCCGACAGAAAATCCGAAGACCGCGACGAGCGTGTACATCACGCGGTAAGCGTAATTCAGGCTGGAAATTCCGCTCGCCCCGAAAATTCCTCCGAAGCTGCGGATGACAAATTCAAAGGCGAACATGCTGCCGACGCCAAAAGACATCGGGAGCATCATCTTGAGATATCGGAGAACATCGGGATGTCTGGGATTTATATAGGGAACATAATGAAGGCCGCTGCGCCGCGCACCAAAAATCTGGAGAACGAAAAATCCGACGAACGCGCCGACGGGAACGCCCCACGCAAAGCCTTCCAATCCGTGATGCCTTCCGAGCAATCCGCCGACGATAATCGCCAAGTTGTAGAT